>NZ_JBJERV010000100.1:0-7948 GCF_051882455.1 Huintestinicola sp.
TTAATGGTCTGCATACCGGATATTTTACCTTTAGTGAATATTCTGCAAAGCCTGTAGGTGAAATTGTATGCAAATTTATGGGTTTTTAATTTTTTTGGTATCTAAATAAATATTAAGGATGTACCGCTGATGTTAGGTTTTTATCTTGCACTTATAGATGACCCCACCGATAAAGAAAAATTTACGGCGATATATGATAATTACAAGGATATGATGCACAGAAAGGCTATGACTAATTATATAGATAATTAAGAACCCGTCTTCACAAGCATATGCACACGTCTTTTCGGCAAATTTTTCCGCATACTGCGTTAAAGATCCTTGCCGGGCGGCAAGCCCGCCTGCGGATTTTTGCCTTGTCTTAGGCAAAATTATGCTCGAAAATCCGCAAACATTTCTTGTGAAGACAGGTTCTAAATGATTTTATATGGCAGACTCAAATAACAGATTGTCCTATATTTTAGGGATATCACCGGATATTAAGGGTGACATTGCCTCTTTGTTCAATGTGAAGAAAGACGATAATTTATGAATATCTCATATTTCCGAAAAAATATAAAGTATAAAGCTTTTCTGCCGATATATATAATAAGGATAGTTATACCTGCACGAAAGGATATGACGATATGAATATAACAAGTATGAGCGGAAGAGAACTGTTCACCACACTTACGGATGTTGAGCTTCCTCAGCGGAGCGGAGCCGAAAAAAGTGAACAGGCTCCCGTCACAAACGGTCCTCTTCGCAATTCCGAAAGAGATTTTTTTGAAGATATGGGCATTAAAGAATATGATACCGACAGCATTTCAAGCCTTCTTAAAACAGGACTCTATTCATCTTTTATCGGCAGTAACGATCACCCCGATGACAGCGCACTTGCCGAGCATTTCGGAAATATTGCAAAGCGTCTCGATGAAGCCTATGCTGCGGGAAAATTTACGGAAGAGGAATATAGTGAGCTTAACTCAAGCCTTGATGAATACATAGAAAAGCGCACTGCTTCCGCCGAAAATACAAGGGCATTTTATGCTGTGATGAAGGAGGAGCACGGTGCGAATGTATCTCAGATAAATGAAGTTAAGAAGGTATCTTCGGAGGAATATATGAAAAATCTGAAAGCGAAAATAGACAACTTTATTGAAGACAGGGGTGCAATTAACAGGGACATTCTCAGACAGATGATAAATGTCATTCGGTACGGTGCAAAGCTTTAAGGGGGAGTGAAAATATGAACATAACAAGCGTATCAAACACACAGCTTTATTCCATAGTAACGGGCAGGCAGATGGCGTGGGTGAACTGCGATATTACCAAAGTCGGCGGATATTCTAAAGAAGAGCTGCTTGAAATGTCCGCAAAGAATATCAATTCATCAAGCATTGATACTCTGGTAAAAAGCGGCGTCAGCTTTATGGATAATATGAGTATTTCCGATAATGATCTGGGGGACTTCATCGGCAAAATGGGCAGACGTATCGACGACGCTTACAGAAACGGAACGCTGTCCGAGGAGGATCATAAGACTCTCTGCGCCGAGCTTGACAAGTACATTGACGATGCTGTATATCAGGTGGAGTACAAGCGCTGTGCAAGAGAGATAAACAAGCCCGACGGTTACGGTGCGGCAGGTATTTATTCAGGTCTGCAGATCGGTGAAACGAGAAACAGAGTTCTTGAAATGATGAAAGAGGCAAGGGACGAGCCGCAGCCTTGGCAGGTAAACAGACAGGCGCTTATGGACAGGATAAATATGGTGAGGAACGCTATTATCCCCCAAGTGCCGAAGAGTGCCAAGGTTGAAGATGCTTCGGCAACTATTTACAGTATATTAAATGGCGAGAACACAGCTCCCGAAAACCCCAAAACCGAAATGCGTCCTCTGCTTAAAACAGGCTGTGGGGAGAATGATTATGATTTCGGTTATATTAAACTGCTGCAGGATTACATAGACAACGGCACCGATTTTTCAAATCTGAAAACTATCTCGGAGATGTTTATGGAGGAAAACAGCGAGGTGAATACCCGCATCAGACTTGCATCTGCAAGTGCTGACCCAATTGACAAGGATTTTATTATTGACCATATCAGCAAGCTTGCGAAAAATCTTGACAAAGCGTACAAGGACGGTATTCTGGACAGCAGAGAACACAAAGAGCTTAACAAGCAGCTTAATGATTATATGATTGACCTTACAAATGCCTTTCGCAGAAGTGAGGCATTCCATGAATGTATGCTTGCGGAGTCAAGGCGTGACCCAATCAGCAAAGTGATGTATTTTGCGTTAAATGATTTTGAGCAGATACAAGCAGACCGTGAGAGTTTCGTTCAGAGTTATCTTGAAAGCCACCCTTATGATATGAGAGAAATAATTGATGCTGTTAATGCCATAAGGCAGGAGGGGTAAAATGGAAATTACATCAATGAGCTGTGGAGAGCTTTACAAAACTCTTTCGGGCAGAGACTCTAATGTCTTTAAGCTTACCAATATGCCGCAGATGAGGGACAAGATCAAGGCGGTATATCCCTCAAATCGTGATGAATTTATCCGAGGCGAGGATAACCTTGACGGAAGAAGCGTAACGACTTTGTTTGAGTCAGCATTTCCCATTAAAGTATTAAGAATGAGCAACGAACAGCTTGCACAGCATTTCGGCGATATTGGAAAAAGACTTGACGAGGCTTATGCTCAGGGTAAATTCACCGAAGAAGAGTACAATGAGCTTAATGCAGGACTTGACGAGTACATAGAACACGCAACATCTCAGACAGAGAAAATGAGAGCCGTTTGGAAAACGGGAAAGCAGAATATGGACGGGCGCTTTCAGGCTATGAAAACGGGCGAATATCACCCTTTGACGGAAACACGATCTGTTGAGGAGATAAAAGCTGAAAAGGCTGCCGAGATAAATAATTATGTGAAAAATGTCTGCGGCATTGACAGGGATATGCTCAGAAGTATGATACATCTTGTGCGGTATGGAAATACCGAGATGATAAATTCGCTGTTGATATAATGCAGACACATTATATCAAATAAATTTTTCTTTGGAGGAACAGATATGGAACTGACAAAAGCGACAAATTATGATCCCGCTAACAGCCATATTTACGAGCTTGACGGAGCAGGAAAGGTGATAGGAAAAACACAGCCGAAGTTTCAGGCGGTGCTTGAAGAAATGCCTTCCGATAATGATTTTCAAAGCCGAGATGCACATATGAGGGCACAGGGATATGAGTTCGCAGATCTGAGCGGGCGCAGATCCATAGAGGACTATTTTGCCTCCGAGGAAATGATAAATAATGCAAATAATTCCGATGAAGCACATTTACTCAAATGCATAAGGTCAGGGCTTTTATATAAGAAGCAGTGTGTGAATTTTTCTCACGCAAAGGATTACGATAAGCTGACTGCCGAGCAGGATCTTTCGGGAATGACCGATGGGGAAAAATACACTGCCATATATGAAAAATATCGGCACTGCTATGGCGAGAATTTTTTGCAGGCATTTGAGCGTCAGTTTACCGTTCCCGCTGCGGAGAGGGACGATTATACGCAGCTGGAGATCAAATGGAAAAATGAACTGAAAACCGAATTCGGCAGTATTGAAAATGCTAAAAAGGCACGCAGGGAATCACTTTACGGCAAGGCTGACGAGAATACTGTAAGAAATGAGATAATAGGAAAATATGCTCAGAATGATAAACTTACCTTTCGTGACCTTTATGATATGACCTACGAAATGTCGCTCTGCGGTGTGGATCACGGAATGTCAAATGCCCTTGACAATATTTTTGAAATTTACGGCGGATATTATATGTCACAGCCGGGCGAGCACGGACAGCTTCTTCGTGAGCAGATGCTTGATGATGAAGTGACTTCCGACCATTTCAAATATATGCTTGATGTACAGTCCTCCAAGCTGCATTTCGGAAATCCGACAGATCCGCAAATGGGACGGGTGATCGGTCAGATACAGTCCGCTTTTTCGGGAAAGCTCAGTTCGGGAGGCAGGACAAACACCCTGTCATCTCTTGCGGACAGACTGAGCGGAATGCTTTCGGCACCGAAAATTTCCTCTGCTGCGGCAGTAAGCGCATATATGAATACTGCTTCCGAGACAGCCTGCGATGACCCTATTGCAGCTCTCAGAAGCAAGTACGATTTTGATAATATGCCGATGGGTTCGGAGGAAGAAAAGGCTTTTCTTAATGAGCTTGTTGATATGAAGCTTATATCGGAGAAGGATGCACGGCTTTTCAATTTTAACTGCGGCGGTTCTGTTGAGAGTGTATCAAATGATGTTATAATAACGCCCTTTGATGAATGGGACGGTGATATCCCACTGTGGCAGGAGGTTAAGAGCAAGTCCGACAATATCCTTGAAAGGCTTATGGATATTATTGACAACCAGCGAAATATCAGCGAGTATTACCGTGAAAAGATAAGTGATATAAAGCGTGTTCGTGAATCGGATAATTCGGGGCTTGAAGCAAGTGAAGCCTTCCTTGCGGACAAGCTGAGGATCGCCGATGTGCTGAAAAGTATAATAGAATAAATTTTTTTAAGCTCTCGGGGCACTATGGGATTTGTAGTTCAGCGGGAGCTTGAGCTTATTAACTCTGTTTGAAAATCCGCCGATTGGAAATACCCTGAACACTTATAGCAATCCACAAAAATATCCTGCCAAGTTCGGCGGTTCAAAGCTTGAATAGTGTCGTCACTCACCCTTGACAGGCGGCAAGCCTGCCTGCGGGTTCGTTCCTAACTCTTCAAGCTTTGCACTCGCCTCCTTTTGTCAGTCTATTTCTGTGTCTTGCTATAGTTATACCGAGCTTAAAATTAGTGTCAATATGATCATATAGGAGATAATTCAATGATAAAAAGATCCTCAAAAAGAATAATAGCGGCTATAGCGATCTTTTGCGCTATTGTATCTGCCTGCATATTATTGTTGCCTCATAAAATGACGCCCGAAAAAAGACTTGCGGATTTTGAATATGCCTGTGAAACAATAGAAGCCTCTCTCCATCAGCTGAACGATTATGAACAGCTGTATAACATAAATTACGATGAACTCAAAGCCGAATACGCTGGGCTTATATCGGACTGCAAAAATGATGCTGAGTTTTACTATCTGATGAAGAGCTTTCTGAACGCAATTCCAAGCGTTCATACTGCCCTTATCTTTCCCGATGAAAATGCTTATGCGCAGTCAGGGGGATATAATTCGGCGCAGCAGACAAAGAGTTTCGGCGTTAAAAAACAGGCGGAGCATTTCACTTCTGCACTTGCGGAGGATGCTTATAAATACTCAGATGCAAAATTTTATCTGGCAAATTATATGGACGGCAAGTATTATTTTCTGTCAGACGATGCCGCCAAAATAATAGAGATCGACAGCATCAACGGACAAAATCCCGATTTGTTTATCACGGATATTCAGTCAATTTTCAAGATCGGTTATGACCATATAAACTCAAAGCCCTTTTATTCCGCTGTGGTTTTCAATGATAAATACGGAGAAAAGGCAGCCATTTGCGGACATTACACCGACGGCACTGAGGTGGAAACAGAGCTGTATTATTCCCTGTTTGCAAGCGACACGATCTCCCGGACAGCAAATGATTTTGAAAATATGAAGTTCAAATCAGGAAACACACCCGATACCGACCCATACCATCTTCATATCGACAGTGAAAATAATATCTCCTACATAAGCATTGGCTCGTTTTCTGCCGCTGCTGCCGAGGAATTAAAGGAAAAAGTTTCCCTTGCAGGTCAATGCGAAAATGTTATTATCGACCTGAGAGGAAACACGGGAGGCGTATCCGGAACAGAGATAAACAGCCTGTTTGTTCCGCTGCTTACCGGTAACATTTCCTTTGAAAACACATTTAATTTTGATGTCAATGAATCAACCGAACATATTACTCCGAAAATTGCCGACAGCGATTCTGTTATCAAAGAAACTATTGAAATAAACGGAAACAAGGGCGCTTTTTCGGAAAAATATTATGTTATCGGAGGATCGGAAACGGAGCATAATTTATTTGTACTCATTGACTATAACACCATTTCCGCAGGCGATGAAGCGGCATCGCTTGTGAAACAGTACGGTCTTGGAACGCTTATAGGAAACAACACTGCAGGCGAGGGCAGAACAGGCTCATATCTTACCGCTGTTCTGCCTAACAGCAGGCTGGTTTTCAACTATAACTTCGGATATAATTATATTGATGAAAACAAGGATAATTCCGTTTGCGGAACAGCTCCCGACATTTATGTTCAAAACGGAATTGACGAATATATCAAAAAGCTTTCACAGGAAAATTCCTTGTCCTTTGAAAGCCGTATTAAATGGGACAATGTCCTCATAAAAACTCTGGAACTTATCAAAGAAAAGCAAAATGACCAATAAAATAACACGACATAAGCGGACAGCATAGCTTATTTTTCCTTTGATCTGCAGCACAGTCCCATAATAAGACCGAATATCATAGCCGCCGTAATGCCTGCGGAAGCGGCAGCCAGACCGCCTGTGAATACTCCGATAAAGCCCTTGGTGTCAACAGCCTCTCTCACGCCCTCCGCAAGAGCATTTCCGAAGCCCGTCAGGGGAACTGCCGCTCCAGCCCCCGCAAACTCGATAAGGGGACGGTATATCTTAAACGCTCCCATCACCACTCCCGCCACCACATAGGTAACAAGTATCCTGGCAGGAGTAAGCTTTGTGTAGTCGATGAGCAGCTGTCCTACAGCGCAGAGCGCGCCGCCTATAATAAACGCCCATAAATATTCCATTTTGTATTCCTCCTTGAAAATCAGTCCCGTGAGATATGCACAGCGTGGGAAATTCCGGGGATACTCTCTCCCTGCTGGGACATTGTGGGCGACATAAGCGCGCCCGTTGCACAGAAAAGGATATTCTTATATTCCCCCGACTTCACCTTGTCAAGAAAATATCCGCACAGCACCGCCGCACTGCAGCCGCAGCCCGAGCCGCCTGCATGAACATCCTGCTTCTCATAATCGAACATCATAGTGCCGCAGTCCTTGTATCGGGGGGCAATGTTCAGTCCGTCCCCCGCAAGCAGCTCGATAAGGAGCGTGCCGCCCACTCTGCCCAGATCTCCCGTTATGATAAGGTCGAAGTCCTCGGGCTTCATTCCCGTATCGTTAAGATAGGTCTCTATAACATAAGCCGCCGCAGGAGCCATTGCCGCACCCATATTGTTTGCGTCGCAGACACCCATATCAACTATCTTTCCGACAGTAACGCCCTTGATGTAAGGACCCTGCTTCTCGTGAGGAGTGACCACTGCCGCTCCCGAAGCGGTACAGGTCCACTGAGCGGTGGGTGTGCGCACGCCTCCGTAGGAAAGAGGAAATCTGAACTGTCTTTCCGCCGAGCAGAAGTGAGATGATGTTGCCGCCACCACGTTTCCGCCAATGCCGCTGTCGGTCATCAGCGCCGCCAGGAGCAGGCTCTCCGCCATTGTGGAGCAGGCACCGTAAACGCACAAAACGGGTATTTCCAGGTCTCTCAGACCGTAGGAGGTGGTGGTGCACTGATTTAAAAGGTCACCCGCAAACATATAGTTTACGTCCTCTTTGGAGATATTTCCCTTTTCCAGCGCCTTCATCACCGTAAGCCGCAGAAGCTCGCTCTCAGCCTTTTCCCAGGAGTCCTGACCGAAATGGGTGTCCTGATAGACCTGGTCGAAATGCCTGTGAAGAGGACCGTCCCCCTCTTTTTTTCCAACGATAGCCGCATAGCTGTGGATAGCGGGCGGCATATCCATAATAAAAGTGTTCCGTGAAATTCTTTGAGCCATATTAAAACCGCCTTTCCGAAGTTTGACTCTGTTTGTAATATTTCACCCGGAGACAAAATTATTCAATACGGCGCATAAATTTCAAGCATGCGGGGCGGGTGTCGACCCGCGG
>NZ_JBJERV010000100.1:8048-150717 GCF_051882455.1 Huintestinicola sp.
CGAGACGTTCTGTGATTTATTCGGACATCAGACTGTCGGCTCGGTAACGATACAAATATACTGACAAACATATTCCAGGTTTGCGGGTGTCGACCCGCGGCGAGACGTTCTGTGATTTATTCGGACATCAGACTGTCGGCTCGGTAACGATACAATTACTGACAAATATATTCCAAGGTTTATTGAGCAGTTGCTGTACCTATCGGCGCGGAAACAAAGCAGCAGTTCCGTACAAATGCACAGCGCGACCTCGCCGCGGGGCGTCCCCCGCTGTTACCCGCCCGTTCCCCGCTGTTACCCGCAAATATTTATAAATATTTAATCACTTTTTGCTCAGGATATGGTAAAATAGAAATATAATTTTTATTATACGGAGCTGATTTTATGGATTTTGACAAGCTGCTCGGCAAAATTGATGATGCGGTGTGGGGCGTTCCTCTTATCGTCCTTATCCTTGCCGCAGGTCTCCTGCTCTCCATTAGAACAGGGTTTATCCAGGTCCGCCACCTGCCCAGAGCGCTCAGATATCTTTTTAAAGAGGAAGAGGGCGAGGCTCACGGCGAGGTATCGGGCTTTGCGTCTCTCTGCACAGCTCTTTCCGCCACCATCGGAACGGGAAATATCGTAGGCGTGGCAACGGCGGTAGGGATCCTTGCAGGCGGTCCGGGCGCCCTTTTCTGGATGTGGATAGCAGCATTTTTCGGAATGGCAACAAAATTTGCCGAGGGCTTTCTTGCTGTCAAATACCGTACCATCGATGAGGAAGGTCACGTTCTCGGAGGTCCCTTCTACTACATCGAAAACGGTATGGGCAAAAAATGGAAATGGCTCGCCAAGGTATTCGCATTTTTCGGTGCCTGCGTAGGTCTTATGGGAATAGGCACCTTCTCCCAGGTAAACGGAATTTCCTCGGCGGTAACGGGATTTTTTGACCCCAACTGTGAAAATACCGTAACTGTATTCGGAAATACATACTCTATTGTTACCGTTATCTCGGGCGTTATCATCGCACTGTGCGCAGGACTTGTCATCATCGGCGGAATAAAGCGCATAAGCAGCGTTTCACAGGTAATAGTTCCCTTTATGGCGATACTTTACATTCTGGCTGTCGTAACGCTCCTTATCTGCAATATCACAAAAATACCCGCAGCACTGGCAGAAATAATCCGGGGCGCTTTCGGAATAAAGCCCATTGCAGGAGGAATGCTGGCTTCAATGATGATATCTATGAGAAGCGGCGTTGCAAGAGGAATTTTCTCCAACGAGTCGGGTCTCGGCTCCGCTCCCATTGCGGCGGCTGCGGCAAAGACAAAGGAGCCTGTGAGACAGGGTCTTATCTCAATGACAGGCACATTTATCGACACCATCGTTATCTGCACAATGACAGGTCTTTCCATTGTAATGATGGGCTCCTGGGCGGACCCGAACCTCCAGGGCGTTCAGGTCACTACAGACGCATTCCGGAAGGGACTCAGCTTTCTCCCATCTCAGGCGGCTTCCTTTATCCTTATGATATGCCTTGTATTTTTCGCATTCACCACCATTCTCGGCTGGAATTACTACGGCGAGCGCTGCCTTGAGTATCTCAGCGGCAAAAGCAAGGCGGCGGTAATGATATACCGGATCCTTTACATTGCGGCAGTTTTCATCGGTCCTTATATGACTGTTTCCGCCGTATGGACTATTGCGGATATCTTCAACGGTCTTATGGCGTTCCCCAACATAATCGCTCTCTTTGCATTAAGCGGCGTTGTGGCAAAAGACACCAAGGATTACTTTGCAAGGCTCAAAAATGGCGAGATAAGCGATTAACATAAAACCTCATTTAATACTAATTCTCAATCAACCTATAGACAAATCCTCAGCTAGAATAAGCCCATTCGTTGTCAAGCTCCCTTTCAAGGCGGCAAGCCTTGCAAGGGAGCTTTCATAAACTGTGATCATTTCATCTGTCGGCTTTGTATACATAACGATTAAGCCTTATTGATTGTCTTTATGCATATCTCTGAAAGGCATAAAAAGCTTGAAAAAATGCGGGAATGATTTTTCCTTTTTTCATAACAAAGCCTCCGTTAAAATTATGATCTTGTGTCTATATTATATTGCCTTTTTGTTTTTAATTCAATGACTTAAACCACGTCTATCATTGCCTGTGTTGTTACGGGATTGCCCCAGGCGGTTTCTCCGCCCTCTGCGTCAAAGGTGTTGCCAAGATTCCAGCCTGCTCCCATTTCAGCGATAAGCTCTGTGGAGGATAAACCTCGCATTTCTCCCACCGGACGAATTTTTTCCTGCGTTTCTTCCACCGGACGAGTAGCTTCCTCAGCAGGCTCAGGTTTACTTGCACAGGCGGTCATTGAAATTGCCATAAAAGCTGCTGTAAAAAATGCAACTATCTTTTCCATATATATTTTCCTTTCAAAGAGACTGTATTATTCTGCTTATCTGCTGCGAATAGTGTTCGCCGCTTATGCCGAAGTCAATGCCTTTGTAAGTCCATGCGGCTCTTGCAATGTCATATTTTTCAAAAACGCTGTGAATATCCTCAAACCATATAGCAGTGTCGCTTATTTCGGCACGGTCGATAACACCGTATTCGCCGCAGTAAAGAGGAACATTCGCATTTGCCGCAGCTTCAACAGCTTCGGCAATGAGTTTTTCCATAAATCCTGCGCCCATTGTTTCGGTGTTATAAAGCCCCGAACCAAAGCAGCTTATTTCCTTTGAAACCTTGCGGTATTCCTCCATATTTCCCGGATATCTTATAGTTTTATCCACAAGCAGAGGCTGCCAGGGTGCAAGCTGATGAGTGAAAATAAACGGCTCATAGAAATGGAAATTATACACGATATTTTTATCCTCGGGGATATCAAGAAGTGCCAGCGTGTGAACGCTGTTCCACTGAATGCCGCCGATGATTATTTTTGTGTCGGGAGCAAAGGTCCGTATTTCGGAAATGGTTTTTGAAACAAGAGCGTTCCATCTGCTGCTGTCCTTTTCAACTATTTCATTCAGAAGCTCAAAAGCGATATTGCTTCTCTTTCCGTAGCGTGAGGCAATATTTATCCAGAGAGAAGTAAATCTTTCCTGCAGCTCGGGACTGTCAAACATAACATTGTCCTCGGGATTGTTGTTAAAGGAAAATCCCTTAGTTTTGTGCAGGTCGAGGATAAGGTTCAGCCCGTATTTTTCGCACCACTCCACACAGTCGTCTATGTGCTTATATCCATTACCCAGCGGCAGACCGTCCTCGTCCTCGATTACATTGTAGTCAATGGGCAGACGGACGTGGTCAAGCCCCCATTCGGATATTGTTTTTATATCGCTTTCGGTAATAAAGCTGCTGTAATGCTTTTCGGAATACTCTGCGCACTGTGAAAGCCAGCCGCCCAGATTTATTCCACGCATATATCCTTCAAATTTTTTCATCTGAATTCCTCCTTAAAAAGTTTTTTTCAGAATTATCATATTCCAGGAATGGGGCGCAAGAGTAATTTTTCCTCCGATATCCTTGACAACGGGAATTACATTTTCCGGCTCATCGGCAGTATTTATTGCTTTAAGGTCTCCGCCCTCAAGAGCAATGTGCTGATAAGGACGATAATGACTTTCACCCGGCATATTGATATTGAGTTCACATTCACTGTCAAGAGAACGGTTTACAACAAATAGGGCAAGCTCATTTTCGCCCTCCGATATAACGGCTGCGGAGTCGATATAGGGAATATTTTTCATATTTCCCGCATCATAGCTGCCGCACTCACAGAATGTCCTTACCGCCGTTCCTCTTCCGTGACGTGAGGTGTACATAAAGGGATAGTAAATAGTCTGCGCCCACGTTCTGCCGCCCGTTTCGGTCATAATGGGGGCAATGACATTTACAAGCTGCGCAAGGCAGGCAATTTTTACTCTGTCGCTGTTGTTGAGAAGGGTTATCATCAGGCTTCCGAGAACTACTGCGTCCTCAAGGTTATATACATCTTCAAGGAGAGGAGGAGCCACCTGCCACTTGGGTATCTCTTTATCCTGCTCATTGCTGTGGAACCAGATATTCCACTCGTCAAAGGAAAGGTTAACGGTTTTGTCCGACTTTTTCTCACGCTTGACCTCGTCGCATATCGCAGCCACCTGCTTGATGAATTTGTCCATTTCAATTGATGATGCAAGATAAGCGGCGGTATCATTGCTTGGGTTTCCGTAATAATTGTGCAGGGAGATATAGTCGATATGCTCGTAACATTCTCTGAGAACGGTTCTCTCCCATTCCATAAAGGTGGGCATATTTATATGTGCGCTTCCGCAGGCTACAAGTTCGATGGACGGGTCTGTCCATTTCATCAGCTTTGCAGTTTCACAGGCGATCCGTCCGTATTCATAGGGCGTTTTGCTGCATATCTGCCAGGGACCGTCCATTTCATTTCCGAGACACCACAGCTTTATTCCGAAGGGCTTTTCAAAGCCGTTTTTTCGGCGCATATCCGCATAATATGTATCCGTTTCGCTGTTGCAGTATTCAACAAGATTTCTCGCTTCATCTGGTCCTCTTGTTCCGAGATTTACAGCCATCATTATTTCGCTGCCCGCACGCTTTGCCCATTCCTGAAATTCGTCTATGCCCACCTCGTTCGTTTCAACAGACTGCCACGCAAGCTCCATTTTTTTAGGACGCTTTGACTTATCTCCCGTGCCGTCCTCCCAGTTGTAGCCCGATACGAAATTTCCGCCGGAATGTTCGACCCTATGGACGATTATCTTGATTTTAAGTCGGACGAGTGGTCAGAGGGTGCAAGTCAGATAAATGAAATGCACGCTGTAGGCGGAAAACACTACATTGCCTGCACCTCCACAAGCACAGGTATGGTCATGATCTACAACAAGCGTATTATCGATGAAAACGGTCTTGACGATCCTGCCGAGCTTGCTTACAACAATGAGTGGACATGGGATGCGTTCAAGGATATGTGTTTTGCTTTCTCCGATCCCGAAGAGAAAAAATATGCCGTAGGCGGCTGGTGGTATGAACCCGGCATGATACTTTCCACCGGCGTTCCCGTTATCGGAATGGAGGACGGAACGCTTGTAAATAACCTTATGAGCCCCGAGCTTGAGCGTGTTCAGAATCTGTTCCTTGAAATGAAAAATGCGGGTATAATGTATCCCTATGCGGAATATGACTGGACTGTCAAGCCTGAGTGGGTAGGCGAGGGCAAAACACTTTTCTATCCTATCGGAAGATGGGGACTTCTTGAGCCTGACCTTTCCGCATACGGCGAGTCGGACGAGATAATGTTCGTTCCCACTCCTCGTGATGAAAATGCAGATGCGTGGTATCTTACCGCTCACGGCGGCGTTGACGCATACGCACTCTGCAAGGGTTCAAAAAATCCCGAAGCTGTTGCAGCATACATCAAGTGCCTCCAGGTACAGGTAAATGATGAAAGCGTTCAGTCTATAAACGAGGAACAGCTCCGCAACGAGTATAAATGGAACGATGATATGATAGAAATGGACAGATATATCACCGAGCTTACAAATGCTCACCCCGTAGTTGACTTCTATGTCGCTGTAAATACCGATGTGACCGATATGCTTTTCAACAGCGTAAAGGATTCAAGCTATAACGGTACAGACTGGTATTCAACTCGTGAATCTCTTAATGATGCCGTGCAGACAAACATTGACGCTATGAATGAAACTCTCAAAACTTTGGGTTGATTTGTGAGGAAAAATATTATATAATAAATACATAGTATATCGGGAGGTGTGAAAATTGCATATCAATAATATCGGTTATAACCATTGCCATGACGCCGATTTTCAGATACAGCGACCCACAGGCTCGGGAGATTATCTTATGCTGCTTCTGAAAACCCCCGCAATTTTCACACTGAACGGTGAGGACATTGTAACTGAGCCAAATTCATTTATGCTCTATCGTGAAGGCACGCCTCAGTTTTACAGGGCTTACGGCGCACAGTTTTCAAACGACTGGTTCCATTTCGGCATAACGGGTGATGAAATGAGCTTTTTTGAGGCTCTGGATATTCCCTTCGACAAGGTCATGCAAATCGGAGACTTAAACGGATTGTCCCTTATCATCAAGAATATGTGCTATGAAAACTACTCGTCCAATCTGTATAAGACAGATTCGGTTGAGCTGTATATGAAGCTGTTTTTCATCAAGCTCAGCGAGAAGATACATTCTGTGGGCAATGAAAGTTCAAGCTCATATTATGATAAGATGTCCATACTTCGCTCACGAATTTACAATATGCCCTATCACGACTGGAACATTGAGGGGCTTGCCCATCAGCTTACAATGAGCAAATCCTATTTCCAGCATTTATACAAAGAAATTTTCGGCATCAGCGTTATGAACGATGTTATTCAAAGCCGCATTGAGCATTCAAAGTATCTGCTTTCCACAACGGATCTGCCTATCACTCAGATAGCCCAGATGTGCGGATACAAATGCGAGCTGCACTTTATGCGGCAGTTCAAAACGAGGATGAATATGACCCCGTCCGAATACCGTAAGCATATTGCGGACGAGAAAAAATAATTAAGTGGTTTTCTTAAATTTTTCATTTTTTTCCAATTTAAAGCCGTTCGGTGAATTTCACAGGGCGGCTTTAAAAATCTATTACAGAAAGGAATAATTTGATATGAGCTTCAGGAAAGACTTTGTGTGGGGAGCCGCAACTGCCGCCTATCAGATCGAAGGCGCATTTGACGAGGACGGCAAGGGCAGAAATATCTGGGACGAATTTACTCATACCGAGGGAAAAATCTCCGACAACAGCACGGGCGATATTGCCTGCGACCACTATCACCGCTACAAAGAAGATGTAAGACTTATGGCGGAGCTTGGAATAAAGGCATACCGCTTTTCGATCTCGTGGAGCAGAATACTTCCCGACGGTACGGGTGCGGTAAATAAGAAGGGCATCGACTTTTACAATGACCTTATAAACGAGCTTCTGAAATACGGAATAGAACCGTATGTTACGCTGTATCACTGGGATTTGCCCTATGCGCTTCATCTTAAAGGCGGCTGGCTGAACGATGATATTACCGATTATTTTGAGCAGTACACAACAATAGTTGCAGAAAACTTCGGAGACAGAGTAAAGAATTTCATCACTTTTAACGAGCCGCAGGTTTTCACAGGCTGCGGATATTTTGAAGGCTGTCACGCTCCGGGGTACAAGCTTGCGGACAAGGAGCTTCTGCGCATATGCCATAATATTTTAAAGGCTCACGGAAAAGCTGTTAGAGTGCTCAGAAGAATTGTTTCCGATGTAATGATCGGTTTTACCTCAGCCTCAAGCCCGCTTGTCCCTGTGTCGGATAATGATGTTGATGCTGCAAGAAACGCATTTTTCAGCAGCGGAAAGGGACATTTCATATTTTCCGAAGCCTTCTGGCATGACGCTGTAGTATTCGGAAAATATCCCGATGATGTGCTTAATGCTTATGGTGATGATTTCCCGAAAATAACAGAGAAAGATATGCAGCTCATTTCCGAACCCATTGATTTTATAGGACTGAATATCTACACAGGTTCTTATGTAAAAACCAATAAGGACGGCTTTGCGGAAAGGCTTCGCTGTAGCCCCGGTCACCCCCGTACCGCTATTGGCTGGGATATAATTCCCGAAACGCTTTATTGGGGAACGAAATTCTATTATGACAGATACAAACTGCCTATTTATATTACCGAGAACGGTATGTCCGCCCATGACCGTATCTCCCTTGACGGAAAGGTCCACGACCCCAACCGCATTGATTATCTTAACCGCTATCTCCTTGAGCTGAAAAAATCGGCGGAGGACGGTGCGGATATAGCGGGATATTTCCAGTGGTCGCTTATGGATAACTTTGAATGGGCAAAAGGTTACAGCGAGCGTTTCGGACTGATATATACAGATTATCCCACTCAGAAACGCATTGTAAAGGATTCGGGATACTGGTATAAAAATGTAATTGAAAATAACGGTGAAAATCTATAATCAAACAAACGGGAAGTGTATTTTTCTGCGCTTCCCGTTTTATAATTTTCTGCAAAATCTGAAAATAGTGCAAGAGTGTCTTAATAAGGATAAAGACAGCGGACATTTGGAGGTGATATAATATAGACAGTAAAAAAACAAACGCAAAGAGGTGTTGATATGAAGCATTATTTGGGAATAGACCTGGGCGGCACAAATATCGCCGCAGGAATTACCGATGAAACCGGCAGTATTACCGCAAAATATTCCGCAAAAACCAATGCGGCTCAGCCCTTTGAGGGACTTGTGAGGGACATTGCCGAAACAGCGAAAAAAGCGGTGGAGATCGCAGGCTTGGAGCTAAGTGACATAGCCGCTGTGGGACTTGGAACCCCCAGCTGTATCAATCCCCGTACAAATCTTCTTGTGAATGCAAACAACCTTAACTGGCAGAATGTTCCCCTTTATGACGAGCTGAAAAAGTATTTCGATATGCCCGTTTTTATTCAGAACGATGCCGCCTGTGCGGCGCTTGGGGAAGCGATATGCGGCGCTGCTGCCCGGTATGAAAACGCAGTAATGGTGACCCTCGGCACGGGAGTGGGCAGCGGAATTATTATGAACAAGCGGATATTTAACGGCTGCGACGATATGGGCGCAGAGATCGGTCATACAAAGCTGGTTTATGACGGACTTCCCTGCACCTGCGGACAGAAGGGCTGTTTTGAAGCATATGCTTCGGCTACTGCGCTGATAAATCAGGCGAGAAATGCAGCAAATCAAAATCCCGAAAGCGCAATGAACGAAATGTGCGGCGGCGATATGTCAAAAATGAATGCAAAAATACCCTTTGACGCAGCAAAGGCAGGCGATATAACAGCGGAAGCGGTTATAGAAAAATATATTGATTATCTTGCGGCAGGCTTGTCTTCGGCAATTGCGCTGTTTCGTCCCCAGGCAATAATAATCGGCGGCGGAGTAAGCGCAGAGGGTGATTATCTTATTAGCCCACTAAAGAAAAAGTTATTCGACTGCACATTTTCCGCAGAGCAGATAGACATTCCCGAAATTGTTACCGCAAGGCTCGGGAATGACGCAGGGATAATCGGCGCAGCAATGCTGTGCAGGGCATAATGAGGTATTAGAATATAAAAAAGCTTACATTTAAAATATTTTCGAAGTGATAATGAAAGTTTATGAAGAGGAGTAATGTACCATGAAAAAATTTGCAAAAAACGAAATACTCAATATGCTCAAAGGAGGACTTATCGTATCCTGTCAGGTGCAGCACGATGACCCCTGTTATTCGGAGGACTTTGTGCTTAAAATGGCGCAGTCCGCACAGTGGGCAGGAGCGGTCGGCATAAGAGCCAATTCTCCCGAGCAGATTAAGCTTATCAAAGAAAATGTTGATCTGCCTATGATAGGACTTTACAAGATATGGCACGATGATACCGACGTTTTCATTACACCAACCCTTGAAGCCGCAAAGCAGGTATGGGAAGCGGGAGCGGAAATAATCGCTCTTGACTGCACAGCACAGCTCACTCACGAGGGACGTCCCGCATATGAGCTTCTGCCCATTGTTAAAAAGGAGATACCCGATGCGCTTATCTTTGCCGATGTTTCAAATTATGAGGAAGCGGCAAGGGCTGTTGAAATGGGAGCAGATATTGTAGGTCCCACACTTTACGGCTATACCGAGGAAACAAAGCACATCACTTCCCCCGACCTGAGAGAATTTGCAAGAATGTGCCGTGATTTCGGAGATAAGGCGTTTATGATAATGGAGGGTCACATCTACACTCCCGAGGGCGCAGTGAAATGCCTTTATTTAGGCGCAGATGCGGTAGTTGTGGGAAGCGCCATAACACGTCCACATCTTATTGCAAAAAGATTTGTAGACCTTATTTCGGGCTTGCAGGACGATTGGAGAATCGCCGAAAAGGCTAAGCATTAACGGAGGTGCTTTTATGGTAAAATTCGATGTTGAGGGCGGTCAGAATGTTGAGGTAAGCAAGAAAATAAAGTGCGAAAAGCCTCTTGTCCGTCAGCTTGAAATTATGGAGGAGTACACCGAAACACACAAAAAATATGCGTCCGCTTCAAAGGAAAGGCGTGAGGTGGAGTGCCTTAAAGTGATATATCCCCAGATGTTCCGCTCCATCGAGGACAGCGACCTTATTGCAGGCAGACTGGATTTTCTCCCTATCGGCTTCGGAACGGTGACTTCCGTAGGCGGCGTGGGTCACTACTGTGTTTTTGCAAAGCTCAGAGCCTTTCAAAAGGAAATTGACGAGCTTGGAACTGAATATCACGAACGTGTTGAAGCACTGTACAAATACTGGCTTGACAACGACCTGAAAACGGAATACTGCCGCAGAACGCTTACCGAAACTACTGTGGGAAGATTTATCGACGTAAATTATCCCCTTATCGCAACGGCGAGATTGTCGGGAATGATGCTGGATTACCCCAAGCTGCTTGACAATGGTATTTCGGGACTGAAAAAAATAATCTCCGACAAAATGGCGTCAGACCCCGAAAACGAATTTTACATAACGAGCCTTGAATGTCTTGATATCTGTACAGCAAGCGCCGATTATCTTCGTGAGCAGGCTGAAAAGCAGCTTGCAGAGCTTCCCGATGGCAATGAAAAGCGCAGAAAAGAGCTTCGCCGTATGGCAGATGTTCTGGGAAAAATCCGCACCGCCAAGCCCGAAACCTTTCACGAAGCATTACAGCTTTTCTGGCTTTATGCGCTGCTTGCGGGCGTTATAAATTACGGCAGGCTTGACGATTTCCTCGGTCCATATCTTGCGGCAGACTTAGAAAGCGGCAGAATTACCGAGGAAGAAGCATACGACTATATCCGCTCGCTCTGGACAATGATAGAAAACCGCCGCACCACCGTAAACGGAAGAATTGTCGTGGGCGGCAAGGGCAGACAGCACCCCAAGGAAGCCGATATTTTCATGCGTATTGCGCTTAAAGTCTGCAAGGACTGTCGCTATGTTGAGCCGCAGTTCACCCTCCGCATTGATAAGGACACCACTGAGGAAACATGGCAGGCGGCGCTTGATGCAATCGGCGCAGGAGCCACATATCCCACACTTTACAATGACGAGGTAAATGTTCCTGCCGTTTCCTACGGCATGAGAGTCGATGAAGAGACTGCAAAAAGATATGTGCCCTTTGGCTGTACCGAATTTGTTCTGTGGGGTCAGAGTACGGGCACGCCGAATATCTGTATAAATCTTTTGAAGCTGCTGACTATCTATATGAATGACGGTATCGACCCCGTTGACGGACAGAATAAAACAGGGGATATCACACCTCGGAAAATGAGCGAAATAAAGACCTTTGAGGAATTTTACGAGGGTTACAAGGAACTGCTCGATTATTATATGGACCTGTCGGCGGACGCTCAGTACAGCTCATACGAAATAATGAACGAGCAGGTAAAATTCCTGTTTACAAGTATTCTCATGGACGACTGCATTGAGAGGGGAAAAGCTCTCCTTGATGGCGGTGTGAAATATCTCGGCGGCACCTGCGAGACTTACGGAAATATCAACAGCTCCGATTCCCTTTATGCCATAAAGAAGCTTGTTTTCGAGGATAAAAAGGTCACACTTACAGAGCTTTGTGCAGCTGTAAAGGCGAATTTTGAGGGATATGAGGATATCAGAAAAATGTGCCTTGACTGCGACAAATACGGCAACGATCTTGACACCGCTGACGGAATGGCGAATGACCTGTATGAGTTCGTTTCCAAGGGTATCAGAAACCAGGGAATAGAAAAGGGTATGCAGTATTTCCTTATCGTTATCAGCAACAATTCGCTGAATACCGAATGGGGAATAAAAACCGGCGCAAGCCCCGACGGAAGGCTTTCGGGAATGTATATGAATCCCGCAAACAATCCTCAGGGCGGCGCAGACAAAAACGGTCCCACCGCAATGCTCAATTCCCTTTGCAGATTTGATGCGAAATATCACGCAGGCTCGGTGCAGAATATAAAATTTTCCGCAGGAATGTTTAAGAAAAATCGCAGCATTATCGAAGCACTTTTCAAGACCTATTTCAAAAAGGGCGGCTGTCATCTGATGGTCACTGTGGTGGACAGCGGAGTTCTGGAGGATGCTGTTGTGAAACCTGAAAAATATCCCGATCTGATAGTTAGAGTAGCGGGATATTCGGCGGTGTTTGTAAATCTTGACCCCACAGTCCAGCGTGAAATTCTGAGCCGTACTTTGTATGACGAGAGGAACTCTTTAAAATGAGCGAGCTTGATATTTTTGAGATAGAACGCTTTGCAATACATGATGGTCCCGGGATACGCACAACGGTGTTTTTTCAGGGCTGTCCGCTGAGTTGCAGATGGTGTGCAAATCCCGAATCGCAAACTGTTGGAAAGCATATAATGTTTTTTTCAAAGAAATGTGTGGGCTGCGGAAAATGTACCGAGGTATGCGTAAAAAATGCCGCTTACATTGCAGACGGAAAATCTGTTATTGACAGAAGCAGATGCATTTCCTGCGGAAGCTGCGGGGAAAAATGTCCCTGCGGTGCGATAAAAATATCGGGGCAGAGGATATCAAATGATGAGCTTTTTGACATAGTTTTACGGGATAAGGATTATTACGAAACAAGCGGCGGAGGAGTTACGATCTCGGGCGGAGAGGCACTTTTGCAGATAGAAAAAATGCTGCCGTTTCTTCGTAAATGCAAAAGCGAGCATATAAGTATTGCTGTTGAGACCTGCGGATATCTGCCTGTTTCAAATGTGAAAATTGCCCTTGAATATGCGGATCTGTTCCTGTTTGATATAAAAACTCTTGACAGCAAAAAGTTCGGGGAATATACGGGCGGACTTATTGAAACGGTGCTTAGTGCCTTTGAATATCTCTGCAAAAACGCACCCGAAAAGGTCATTGTGAGAGTCCCCGTTATTCCCGAGTTTAACGATAATGAGGTGTCGGAAATTATGAAATATGCCGCAACGCATAGAGTTAAGGAGCTTCATCTGCTGCCTTATCACACTCTCGGGATATCAAAATACGAACAGCTTGGGCGGGAATATCCTTATCATATTCGTGAAAGTCTTGACCCCGACACTCTCACGCCGTATAATAAAAAGGGAGCAGAGCTGGGACTTACGGTAAAAATCGGAGGTTAAAATGATAAAAAACATTATTCTTGACATAGGCGATGTTCTGGCAAAATCAAATTATCACGAGTTTTTTCTTAACAAGGGATATGATGAAGAAACAGTACAGCGTCTTGAAAAAGCAACCTTTTTATAGTCCCGTATGGAAAGAGCTTGGCATACACGGAATTGTATTTCATAATAAAACACAGGCTGAAAATGAAATTGAAATGATACGGAGGTCGGAAAAATGAGTAATATCGGTCATTGGAGCAGTGATAAAACGGGCTTGCCCTGTTTTGAATACACGGGAACTATCCCTTACTCTGCAAAGCTTGAAAACGGCACAGACGTAAAGCTTCCCGAGGACCCGTGGTTCCTTCTGGGCAACTACCGCTTTACGCTGTTTACCCATATCAGCGGTGAATATGAGCTGATTAGCGGACAGCGTTCGTGGGCAAGAGTTAATCAGGGAAAAAAGCGCAACAGCGGTGTGAATTTATCGGAAATTACCGTTGACGGGGAAAAATATGCCCTTACTGGTATGGATTCTCTTGCGGCTGATACCGAAAAATGCAGGAGAATTTTCGGCTGCGGCTTTGCAAATTATTCCTATGAAATTGACGGAGTATCGGTGAACAGAAATCTCTCCGTAAAGCCCTCAACAGAAATTGATAACGGCGCTTCCGCATTTCTGCTTACTGTTACGGTAAAAAACAAAAGCGGCAAAAACGTGAACTGCACATACAGCGAGTATGTGGGTGCAAATTTTGAAGGGATACAGTTCCAGACTGCGCCAAAGGAATGGCTGCCTGTAAAATTTTCAAACGAGTATTCCGAGAATGCTTCGGATAACTCCGCAAGGGTCATTATTACAGCACACAGCGACGACCCGATGCTCGTTCCCGACAGAGAGTCAATGTCCAAGCACGACGCATTTCCGCCGATTTTATTTATGAAATCGCTGTCCGAAAATACGGTATTTTCGGGCGACATCAGCGGTATAAAGGCAGAAATATCCTATTCTCTTGCACCCGATGAAGAAAAGACTATTCGCATTATAATCGGTTATTCCTTTGAGTACGGCGCATCAATGCAGGATAATTTCTGCGCAGAGCTTTCCGCAGGAAAAATCGTGTCCGAGCCTGTCTGTGCATTTGCCGATGACTGGCTGAAAATTATTCCCGATTTTTCTGATGAAAAGGACGAGGCGCTCCGCAGAGAGCTTAGATGGCACGTTTATAACCTTGAATCAATGGCTACTTACAGCGAATATTACAACGAAACCAAGATACCCCAGGGCACTATTTACGATTATGACTGGGGCTGTCACGCAAGTGCCCGTGATAACTTCCAGCACGCACTTCCCCTTGTTTATTATAATCCCAAGCTTGCAAAAAGCGTTTTGAGATATATGCTCAAGCGCACCACGCCTTTCGGTGAGATACGTCTTATTGAATCGGGCAACGGTTATGCGGAAAATGAGCGTTATTTCACCAGCGATCAGCAGCTTTATTTCTTCCTGCTTTTGTCCGAGTATCTTCGGGTGACGAAAGACTATGCATTTATGAGCGAAAAGATTCAGCCCTATCCTGCGAAAAATCAGACGGAAATGACTGCCGCTGAGCTTACGGAAAAATGCTTCATTTTCCTTCGTGATACCATAGGCACGGGCGCACATGGACTTGTGAAGCTCCTCAATTCCGACTGGAACGACGCTGTTTACTATATCGAAAAGGTGCCGTACAATAACATCTTCCTGACAGGCGAATCCCATATGAATTCGGCAATGGCGATAAGCATTTTCCAGACCCTGATACCTGAGCTTAAAGAAGCCGCAAAATACTCGGGACAGCTTGACAGGCTTTGCGAGAGTATGACTTATTACCTGGATAATATTCTCCGGGCATATCTTGCTGATATGGGCGAGAGAAGCTTTCCGAGAAGGATGTATTTCAATAACAAGCCTTACGGCGATGACAATATGTTCCTTGAACCCCAGGGCTTTACATTGCAGATAAACGAGCTTTCCGAGGAGAGAAAGCGCCTGCTTTATGAGGAAATGAAAAAGCGTGTTTACAGTGGTGAAAAGCTCGGAGCAAGAGAGCAGGAAGCACCCGAATTTGAAGACGAGAACTTCGACAAGGGCTCCCGTGAAAACGGCGGATTCTGGTATGCGCTGAACGGTCCTGTTATAATCGGAGTATCGCAGTTTGACAAGGAAGAAGCGGACAGACTTCTTAAAAATATGACGCTGCAGCATTTATCGGAGGAGTTTCCGCAGTACTGGTCATCATATTGGTCTGCTGCGGATAATATCGAATCGTCCCTTATTCCCGAGGAGGGACTGCCTGATCAGTCGCTTACTTATGCAAATATTCCCGTCTACTGTGCGCATCCTCACGCATGGATACTTTACTGCTATTACAGAATAAACGAATAATACAAAAGCTGCCTGTTCATTGCGAGCAGGCAGCTTTTGTTATGTGTTGGCAGAATTTCTGTATTCGCCCGGAGTCATTCCAATATGCTTTTTAAATGTACGGTTAAAGTAAGGAACATTCTCAAATCCCGAAGCGGCGGCGATCTCTATGATACTGTCCTCCGTAGTTGCAAGCAGCAGGCAGGCGTGTTTGAGCCGCCTGCGTATGATATATTTTGACACCGAGCAGTTCATAACATTTTTGAAATAGGTGGAAAAATAATTCTGATTCATATGGACCATTTCCGCAAGTTCTTTAAGAGCAATGGTTTCCTTGAAATTTTTGTCAATGTAATTTATAGCGTCAATAATGCGGATATATTCATTCTGAAAACGCATTATCTTTTCGGAATATTTGCTTGTTTCCTCAAAGCGTCTGTACAGCAGGGCAAGCAGCTTTAAAAGCAGCGATTTAATTACAAGCTGATATCCTGTGGCTTTCTCGTTCCACTCACGCTCCATCTCAAAGATGATATCGGAAATATCCGATGAAACGGCATCTCCCGAAAGTCTGTGCTTGAAGCCGTCCTTCCACTCGTAAAACGCTTTGATATAGAGGTAGTCCATCTCCTCGTTCTGCCACACAAGCTCTGGGTCAAAAATGATGACCATAAGCTCCATATCGTCCGAAAAATTGGCGGCATAATGGTATTCATAATTGTTGATAACAAAAATATCGCTTTGATTTATAGGGTATGAGCTGTCTCCGATGTAATATGTTCCGCCCGATGAAAGAGCAAGATTTATTTCAAGGCAGTAGTGATTGTGCATATACACTTTTCCGCTTTTTACGGCTTCGGCAGAGAAGCCCTTGCCCTTAAAAACGGTAAATGGGAACTTTTTATCAAGCTTGAAAACTTCGGTTATGTATTCCATACCCTATGCCACCTCACAGACATTTCCTGAAAAACACAGTCAGCTTAGCATAATATTATCGTTTATAAAATTATATCATATCATATTTATTTTTGCAACCGAACAGATCGGTTTTAAAATCACATCAATATTTTTGTCCTCGCTAAAACTTCCTAAGTTGAAAATATTCACCGTGCGCCTGTTTTATTTTACATATTTATCTGCTTTTTATCAGTCTCTCGACCTCCGAAACAGCAGGCGGATATAGCTGCGACGGGTATCTTGAAACAGCAACGGCGGCACAGGCACTTGCAAATCTCACAAGTTCATTGTCATTCATTCCCATTGAAAGAGCGTAAGTACAGCCTGCCTTGAAGGTATCGCCTGCTCCGAGTGTGCTTTTCACATCGACCCTGAACGGTTGGAAGGTTTTAAGCTCGCCGCCCTTTCTGCCGTAAAGGAACTCTTTTCCGCCGTTTGTAATGATAGTAAGTCCATTTCCGTTTTCCTGAAATAATGGGAATATTTCTTCACGGGTCATATCAGGGTAGTCGTTATTAAGTCCTTCTCCCGATATTACCGATACAGCCGAATTTCTGTGCAGAAAGCTGTCGTATTTGCAGTCTATTGTAACATAAGGCTTGCCATGTCTTATGCAGTATTCTGCTGCAAGGTCGGAATCCTCACCGAAAAACGGATCTATTGCAGCACAATCACATTCACTGACAGCTTTTTCATCGGGCTTGTTCCAGCGCTTTATTCCGCCGCTGAATGCAGAAGAGAAGAAATGCCCGAAAGTACCCATAGGAGTGCGTGCATCGCCCGTAATAATAACATAGTCCTCGAGCCCTTCAAAGCTGTCGTCAAAGTGAAGCAGATCGCAATTGACCGATTTGTTTTTATAAAAATCCTTTATCAGCTGTGCGCTGTTCCTGCCGATATATGTGCCGTCAAGTATTACATTTGCTCCAAGCGATGAAAGCACCGTGGCACAGGTACCTGTTTCTCCGCCGGGGAAACGGCAGCTCTCCTCAATTTCCGAATACCTGTCAGGCTCCGGAAATTCCTTTAAGCGAAAGCTGTTTGAAGCAATTATCATTCCGTACAAATATATTTTTTTCATAGTTATAACGATCCTTTCGTGAGAATTCCGGTTTCCCGAAGCGCAGCTTGTATGTGATTTCGGCAATATTTTCTCAGCTCGCATTTCGGCTCTCGGTTTTTTCATCTTTCTGCACTCCCGTTTCCGAAATGCTGAAATGAATTAAACAAATAAATATAAGGATAACAATTGTCTGGAAGATGCCTAAAACAAGGTCCATCTCGCTTCCGACGGAATTTCCGATAAACGAGCAGAAATCGTGAAATGCGTGGATCATCATTCCGGGCAGTATGCTTTTTGTGAGTAAAAAGATCTGTGCAAATGCAATGCCATAGAAAAAAGCGAAGCATATCGCAAGTATGGTCCGGAGCAGGTCGGGATTTGCCATTGCCTGAAGTACATGACACGCCCCAAACAATGCGGCAGAAATTATAACAGCTTTTTTATAGCCTCCGTTTTTCCATATATTGCAGATGATCCCTCTGAAATATATTTCCTCCGATACCGCTATCGCCAGCACATAAAAAAGACAGGCAAATATATAACCAATTCCCTGTGACAGATCAATTCCGCCGATAAGTCCCGATGCTCCGATAACTGCCAAGGGTATCAGATAATACAGCTTTTTTAATGCGCCTTTTATCGGTGTTCTGAAACCCACCTCCGACAATGGCATTTTTATTATCTTAAAGAATACAAATGCAGCTGCCGCAAGCACCCATAGTACCAGTGCGGGGATCAGTCTTGCCGCCGCGCCCGTTAAGCGGAAAATAAATACAGCAGTCCCCTGAATTGAAAAGAAGATCAGCACTGTTATCATTGCCATGATGGTTATTGTTATTTTATTCCGAGTATTATCCATAGCTTTTTCTCCTATAATGCTTTGTATGTCCTATACAGGTCATTTATCACTTTCAGCTCTTTCAAACTTGACCGTGTGCTCTTTCATTGATATCTTCCCGACCTTATAGCCGTATTGGAGCAGCTCGCTTTTGAATTTAAGAAAAGAGTGGTCTATTGGCTGACCGATGATATCCTCGATCTCGGTAAAACCCAGCTTAAACTTATCTGTGCCGTTTTCTTTTATGTAGTTCCACAATGGGTCGTATTTGCTCATAATAAACACCTCCTCAGATATATGAAGCGGGTGAGCGAGCTGTGTGCTTCAAGCTCTGTTCCTTCTGAGATCATCCATGTTCTTTTTGCAGGGGCAAGCAGAATTATTTATTTTATAAATATGAACTCACCCTGTTTTCCGTTATTAAAGCGAATTTTTTGTGTACGCATAAAGTGCCATATCAAGCACTTTTCCGTTTTTGAAGGCGTTGTTTTTCAATATGCCCTCAAGCTGAAAGCCTGCTTTTTCAAGCACACGCCGTGACCCGACATTATAGTCGAAGGGCTCTGCAAAAATACGAATTATATCCGTTTCGGCAAACAGCTTTTCGCACAGCTGTCTGACCGCGATTGTCATAATGCCCCTGCCCCAGTATTCCTCGGCGAGATAATACCCGAGCTCGGCTGTACGGCAGTGTATGTTCCCTTGCCTGAATGCGCCGATACTTCCCACAGCCCTGCCGTCAACATCGATAGCAAAAGCAAAGGTATCATTCGGGTCGGAGGTCAGAATAAAGCTTATATATTCTTCTGCGTCCGCTTCTGTATAAGGATATGGCAATCCGTCCCGCAGGTTATTCAGAATGTTTTTGTTTGAAAGCGCTGCTGCCAGAGCTGCGGCGTCAGACTGCTGCCATTCTCGTATAGATACTTTCATACTTTGTCTGCCCTTTCTGTAAAACTACCAAAGCTAACGTTCGTTTTCTCCTATTTTATCATATTACTTTCACTTTGTCAAGAGGCTGTTGAAAATGAAAGACCATTCCTTGACAAATGCGGACGGGTCAAAAAAAAACAAAAGCTGCCGCGGTCAAGGAAAACGGGATGACCGCAGCAGCTTTTTGATGTCATGGACAGTCTGTCAGCCCTGTCCGTAATATGCATTTTTGCCGTGCTTTCTGAGATAATGCTTGTCAAGAAGCTCCTGCTGCATACGTCCTGCGGAAGGATTCATTGACATTGCATGGTAATTCATAAAGGCTACCTCTTCAAGCACAACGGAATTATGCACAGCCTCGTGGGGGTCCTTTCCCCAGGTAAAGGGACCGTGGCTCTTTACAAGCACTGCGGGTATGGACATAGGGTCAATTCCCTTGAAGGTCTCGATTATGACAGTGCCTGTTTCCTTTTCGTATTCGCCTGCGATCTCTTCGGGGGTCATCGCCCTTGTGCAGGGTATCTCGCCGTAGAAATAATCTCCCTGGGTCGTTCCCATGGGGATCATGCCCATGCCTGCCTGAGCAAATGAGGTCGCCCAGCGGCTGTGGGTGTGAACAACTCCGCCTATTTCGGGGAATGCGCGGTAAAGCTCAAGATGTGTGGGAGTGTCGCTGGAGGGCTTCCGGTTACCCTCTGCCACCTTGCCCGTGGCAAGCTCCACAACTACCATATCATCGGCAGTCATACCCTTGTAGGGTACCCCCGAGGGCTTGATGACCATCATGCCGCTTTCTCTGTCGATACCCGAAACATTTCCCCAGGTGAATGTGATAAGACCGTACTCGGGAAGAAGGAGATTTGCCTCCAGCACTTCCTGCTTTAATTTTTCAAGCATTTTATGCAGTTCCTTTCAGCTTATTTTGCAGCGGCATATTCTGCCGCAAGACCCTTCTTATAATTTTCGATGAATTTGGCAAAGCCTGCCGCACCCTTTTCATCGGGCTGAACAGTTACAGCTTCCATTGAGGAGAATACCTCAGTTTCAAGAAATTCGGGAAGGGGGCTGCCATTTCCCAGGGCAGAATATGCAGCAAGTATCGCCATGCCCCATGCGCCGCCTTCGCCTGCAGTTTTCATTACCGAAACGGCGCTGTCAAGACCGTCTGCAAGGAACTGCTGGGCAACGCCCTGCACCTTGAAAAGCCCGCCGTGTCCGGTAATTTTTTGTACGGATACCTTTTCGTTTTCAAAAAGGATATCCATTCCCAGCTTCAGTGAAGCCATTGAGGAATAAAGCTGTGCGCGGAAGAAATTCGCAAGGCTGAATTTTCCGTCGGGAGTCCTGAAATACATAGGTCTGCCGTTTTCGGCGCCTGCAACGGGCTCTCCCGAAAGGAAGTTGTATGCAACAGTGCCGCCGCAGTCGGGGTCGCCGCTCAGCGCATTCTTATAAAGGGTCTCGTAAAGCTTTGACTTATCTATAGGACTTCCGCTCAGTGCCGCAAATTCGCCGAAAACATTTACCCATGCGTCCAGCTCGGAGCAGCAGTTGTTGCAGTGCACCATTGCAACGGGGGAACCGTCGGGAGTTGTGACCACATCTATCTCGGGATAATAGCCGAAAAGGGGCTTGGAGAGAACGAGCATTGCAAAGATAGATGTACCTGCGGAAACATTTCCTGTTTTCGGAAGAACGCTGTTTGTGGCGACCATTCCCGTTCCCGCGTCGCCCTCGGGAGGACAGAGCCTTACGCCTGCCTTGAGAGTACCTGTGGGGTCAAGGAGCTTTGCGCCGCTTTCGGTAAGTGAGGCATTTCCCTCGCCTGCGCTCAGGACTTTCGGAAGTATCTCTCTGATATTGCCCTTGAAATTCTTTTCTTTAAGAAGTGCGTCAAGCTTATCCAGATACTTTGCGTTGTATGTACCGTATTCAATGGGGAATATGCCCGAAGCCTCGCCCACTCCCACGCTGCGGTCTCCCGTAAGGAGATAGTGGATATATCCCGCAAGGGTATTGATATGGGCTATTTTTGAGATATGCTCCTCGTTATTGAGGATAGCCTGATAAAGATGAGCAATGCTCCATCTCTGTGGGATATTGAATTTGAAAAGGTCGGAAAGCTCGGCTGCTGCCTGCTCGGTAATGGTGTTTCTCCACGTTCTGAAGGGCACAAGAAGCTCATCGTTTTTGTCAAAAGCCATATATCCGTGCATCATGCCCGAAATGCCCATAGCGCCGTAGGATTCGGGAACTATCCCGTACTGCTCCTTCACATTTTCGACAAGCCTTGCATAGCAGTCCTGCAGCCCCCCGATCATATCCTCATGGGAATATGTCCAGACGCCGTTCTCATAGCGGTTCTCCCAGTCGTGGCTGCCCGAAGCGATGGGGGCAAAGGTGTCGTCAATAAGAACAGCCTTTATCCTTGTAGAGCCAAATTCGATGCCGAGATAGGTCTTGCTGCTTTGTATTTTTTCCTGTACAGTCATCGTGCTCACCTCCTGAGCTTTGCCATCATGTCGAGCATGGCAAGCTGCTGTTCAAAGGCGTTGATTTCAGTCTTATCGTCAATGATAACAAGCTCTGTATCTGTCATCTTTGCAAAAAGGCGTATGTCGTCCTTGGTAAGTGCGGTGGATACTACTGCATGATGTGCGCCGCCTGCATATATCCAGGCTGCCGCGCCTGTTTTAAAGTCGGGCTTCAGCTTCCACATAAGTCTTGCAACGGGGAGCTTGGGCATAGGCGCGGGCTGCTTTACAAGAGTGATATCCGCGCATACGAGACGGAAGCGGTCGCCCATATCTATCATAGAAACGGCAATGCCCTCGCCGTCGATACCGTCAAATACGAGCCTTGCGGGGTCCTCCTTGCCGCCTATGCCCAGAGGGTGTACCTGTATCTCGGGCTTGCCTGCGGCGAATACGGGAGATACCTCAAGCATATGAGCTGCAAGCTCAAGCTCCTCGCCGCCTGTAAGGTCATAGGTGTAGTCCTCCATAAATCCCGTGGCGCCGCCTCTTCCCTCTGCCATTTTAAAGAGGACTGCGCCCAGGGCTGCGGTCTTGTAATCGCCCTCGGGTCCAAAGCCTATTCCCTTTGCCATAAGGTTCTGAGCGGCAATTCCGGGGAGCTGACGGAGCCCGTGAAGGTCCTGGAAGGTATCGGTGAATGCGCCGATATTCTCCTTCTCGATAAACTTCTCAAGAGCGACCTCATATTTAGCCTGCTCTCTGACGGCAGCTGTATTGTCGGTCGCCATTGTATATTTTTCGTTATATTCGGAAAGCTTTGCGTCTATCTCGGCGTCGGTTACCTTTTCTGCAATATCGACAACATCGCCGATACCGTAGTAATTAACGTTCCAGCCGTAGCATATCTCGCTCTCCACTCTGTCGCCGTCGGTAACTGCAACATCGCGCATATTGTTTCCGAGCATTGCTACCTTCATAGTCCTGCCGAAATTAACGGCAGCGGCAGCGTGCGCAAAGCTGCGTATCTTTCCGATAACATCATCATGCTTATAATAGCCCGCAGCTACCTCCCGCTTTATGCCCAGCCTTGTGCAGATGAAGCCGAACTCTCTGTCGCCGTGAGCGGACTGATTAAGGTTCATAAAATCCATATCAATGCTGTCGTAGGGCAGCTTTTCATTGTACTGGGTGTGAAGGTGGAGCATAGGCTTTCTCAGTGCCTTGAGCGCTCTTATCCACATCTTGGCGGGGGAGAAGGTGTGCATCCACATGATAACGCCGATGCAGTCCTTGTCGGCAGATGCCTTTACGCATACATTTTCAGCCTCAGCCGCTGTTGTTACAACGGGCTCGAAGCAGACCTCCGCAATATCGCCCAGCTTTTCGCTTAAAAAGTCTGCCATCTCTCTGCTGTCGCTTGCCGCCTGTCTGAGAGTTTCCTCGCCGTAAAGATCCTGGCTGCCTGTAATAAAGTACAGCTTGTTCATTGTATGACCATTCCTTTCTTAGTTGAAATACAGAATTTAAATACAAATTTTAGATTTAAATACAAATTTCTATATTTGTATTTCCGATATTTACTGATACTATTTTATCACAAAGACAACCGGAATTTCAATATACAAAATAAACATTTAATTCCGTACCTGTCTGTTTATAGTGTACATATTCCCGCTGATTTGTATTTATTTCAAATAATGAGCTTGACAAATTGCTTTTAAAGTTGTATTATATTTATCAGAGAATTTGTATTGTTTTGAGGTGGCTCCAATTGAAAAAATATGAATATGTGGCAAATTCCCTTTCCGAAGAGATAAAATCGGGCTGTTACCCGAACGGAGCGTTTCTGCCCACGGAGGAAAAGCTTACGGAAATGTACAATGTAAGCAGGCAGACCGTAAGAAAAGCCCTGTCCATACTTGAAGAAAAGGACATTATTGAAAAAAAGCAGGGCAGCGGTTCTGTGGTGAAAACAAGAAATCCCGCTGCGGGCAGCGGTAAGGTGGCTGTTATCGCAACATATATTGACGACTATATCTTCCCGGGACAGCTCAGAGGCGTGGAGGAAGTGCTGTCAAGGAATAAATATTCGGCTATCCTTTCCGCCACAGGGAACAGGATATGCAGCGAGCGGCGGATACTTGAGGGTATCCTTGAGGACCCCGTTGCGGGCATACTTGTGGAGGGTACAAAAACCGCTTTTCCCAATCCCAATATCGACCTTTACGAAAAGCTTGCCGAGCGCGGCATACCGATAGTATTCTTCAACAGCTGCTATCCGGGGCTGAAGGGACCTTTGTCCGTATGCGCGGACAACCGCAGGGGAGGATATGAGCTTGTTACCTATCTTCTGAACAAAGGTCACCAAAGCATAGCGGCTATCTTCAAAGCCGACGATATTCAGGGCCATGAACGATATTCGGGCTACATTTCGGCAATGTTCGACAACAAGCTTATCGTCTCCGACAGCAAGACTGTATGGTACACAACGGAAACAAAGGACAGGATATTCGATGAGACGGGGGATATACTTTCGTCCATAGGCGACGCCACCGCAGTTGTCTGCTATAATGATGAGATAGCGTTTATGCTTATAAAATACCTTACCGCCTGCGGAAAGAGAGTGCCCGAGGATATTGCGGTGGTAAGCTTTGATAACAGCAGTCTCAGCGAAATGTCGCCTGTGAAGATAACCTCTCTTTCATATGATGGCATGAACATCGGCACCATCGCCGCCCGCAAGCTTGTGGACATTCTGAGCGGCAGAAAGGCAAGCTCCGAATTGATACCCTGGAAGCTTGCCGAAAAAGAAAGCTCATGAACCTTTTGTATCGTGCCTGTGGGGAAAAATTTTCCAAATTTGGCATTTTTGATAAAAATTTACTTGAATTTAAAAAAATAATAGTGTATAATATTATTGTAAATTGCAGCGGCAGTATAATACGGACTTGTACTGCCGCCTGTGAAACCAAGTTATGCTATATTTTGAAGGAGGACTAAAAAATGGACAGATTAAAAGGTAAGGTCGCTATCGTTACAGGCTCTACCAGCGGAATAGGCGTTGGAATAGCAAAGCTTTTTGCGGCAGAGGGCGCAAAGGTAGTTATCTGCGGTCGCCGTGAGGCAAAGGGACAGGCTGTAGTGGACAGCATTACCGCAGAGGGCGGAGAAGCCTTCTACCATTTTATGGATATCACCGTTACCGAGAGCATTGAGGCTCTGTTTGCAGATACCGTTGAGAAATACGGCAAGATCGACATTCTGGTAAATAACGCCGCTAATGTGGGACTCAAGGACGGCCGTGTGGACGAGCTTACTCTCGAAATGTGGGATAACATTTTCCAGAGCGATATCCGCGGTACCTTCTACGCAATCAAGTGCGTTCTTCCCTATATGAAGGAAAACAAGGGCGGTTCTATCATAAATATCGGCTCTATGGCTTCCTGCGGCGGCGACCTCGGCTCCACCGCATATGCCTGCGCAAAGGCAGGAGTGGATATGCTTACAAAGTCCACCGCACTCCAGTACGGCAAGGAAAATATCCGCTGCAACTGCGTCCGCCCCGGTCTTATCGTCACACCCGAGAACGAGGCTTATGTACCTCAGGCGCTTAAAGATGTATTCCTGAATAACATTATGGTGAACCGTTACGGCGCACCCGCAGATATTGCAAATATGTGCGTTTATCTTGCCTCTGACGAGAGCGAATACTTCACAGGTCAGGTAGTTACTGTTGACGGCGGTCTTAACGCTCACGTTTCTACTGTCGGCGAGTTTAAAACACTCAACTCCCGCACCTGGTAATACATAATAAATATCAAAAAAGCTCCGTCTGCCATCGTTTTTGGCAGACGGAGCTTTTTCATCGCAGTATATCCGCAAGAGTGTTCATCAGTTCCTTTATGTTGATAGGCTTTGCCACAAAGCCGTTCATTCCCGATTCAAAGGCGCTCTTTTTATCCTCGTCAAAGGCATTGGCGGTCATTGCTATTATGGGAATGTTCGCCTTTCTGTTATCGCTTAAAGTGCGTATCTCTCTTGTTGCTATAAAGCCGTTCATCTTGGGCATCTGGATATCCATAAGTATCAGGTCATATCGGTCGGAAGCGGCGCATGCCATCTTTTCCACCGCAACGATACCGTCCTCTGCCACATCAACGATAAATCCCGCTTCTTTAAGTATCTCCGAGGCGATCTCCTGGTTCAGCTCGTTATCCTCCACCAGAAGTATCTTCTTTCCTGTGAAATCCACGTCTCTTTCCTCTTTTTCGATCTTTGTGCGGACGGGCGTTGTGAGCACTTCGCGCAGCTCGGACATGAACAGGGGCTTTGATACAAAGGCAGTTACGCCTGCCTCTCTTGCTTCTGTCTCGATATCCGACCAGTCATAAGCCGTAAGGATAATGATAGGCGTGCTGTCACCTATGACCTTGCGGATACGGCGGACCGTTTCGATACCGTTCATATCGGGCATGAGCCAGTCGATGATGAATGCCTTGAACTCATCGCCCTCGTCATATGCCTCCTTTGCTCTGACAACAGCCTCCTTGCCGGAAACAGTCCAGTCGGCGCGCAGACCTATCTGTCTGAGCATTTTGCTTACGCTCATGCAGGTATCGGTGTCATCGTCGGCAACAAGCGCACGGGCACCCTGCAGCTCGGGGATAGGCTCGTACTTCACGATATTGTCGGACAGCTTGCAGTCGATCGTCACAACAAATTCCGAGCCCTTTCCTTCCTCGCTCTTCACGCTGATGGACCCGCCCATCATATCCACGATATTCTTGGTTATAGCCATACCGAGGCCGGTGCCCTGGATACCGCTTACTGTGGCGGTCTGCTCTCTTGAGAAGGATTCGAAAATATGCTCCCGGAAGTCATCGGACATACCTATGCCGTTATCCTTAATGCGGAACTCGTAGGTAGTATATCCGCTGAGAGCGCAGGGCTTTTCGGATATCCTGATGCTTATCGTGCCGCCGACGGGGGTGAATTTTATGGAGTTGCTGACGATATTCAGAAGCACCTGATTAAGGCGCAGCTTGTCGGTAATGATATCCTCGTGAATGATATCCTGCGTATCGATAAACAGGTCCTGCTGCTTGGCGGTGATGTTTGACTGAATGATGGTCCTGAGGTCGTGGAGCACATCGGGCAGATGCACCTCCTTGTCCTCGATCTTGACTCGTCCGCTCTCAATGCGGCTCATATCCAGAACATCGTTTATAAGACTTAGCAGATGACTGCTGGAGATGGATATCTTTTTCAGGTAATCCCTTATCACGTCCGTGTTGTCGAGATGAGCTGCCGCAAGGGCGGTGTAGCCGATGATGGCGTTCATAGGAGTGCGGATATCGTGGGACATATTGTTCAGAAAAGCAGTCTTTGCCCTGTTGGCGTGCTCGGCAGCTGCGAGAGCGTCCATAAGAGCCTTTCTCTGCTCCTCTTTTTCATTTTCCTCATCATCAACGTTCAGAAACGCAAAGGCTATCTGTGAGGCTTCCTCCTCTGCCCCGGCAAACTTGATGAGCACAAGCTCTATCCATTGATATTCCCCGTCAGGTCCCGTATGCATAAATCGGTAGGAATGTCTTTTTCTGCTGCGGAGCATCTCCTTGATGTGCTCCTTGTCCGCAAATTTAAGCAGCTCCTCGCGGAAATCGGGGTGGGAATATGCGGCAACGGCGTTTCTGAAGGTGCTGAAAAAGCCGCCCGAATTGCGGGCGATATTATCTATCCTTTCTTTGGATATAGCGTCGCTGAGGCTGTACTGAGCATACTGCTCGCTGTCGAGATCGATGAAATACAGGGTAGAATACTGGCTGGCAAGTCCCTCTATCTTTCTGATATCCTCTTCAAGGAGCTTTCTCTGCTCGGCGTCTCTGGCATGAAGCTCTTCTATTTTCGTATGGTCGAGAACATATGTGATCGCAAGAAGGTCATTGTTTACAAGGTCGCGGTACATCACGATATGCTGCTCGGCGAGCATGGGATTGCCCAGAGCGTCCTTTGTGCGGTAGCGGTGGAAAATGTGGTCCTCTCCCTTTTCGAAGCATTCCGTCAGATGAGCGGTGTCAAAAAAAGCAAAATAAGCCTGCTGCTGCTCTTCGGTGAGCTGCTTTCCCCAGTATTCGATAACGTCATCATACCTGCAGTCATCGGGAAAACCAATAGCTTCGTTGATGCTGTATTCCACATCGTCAATGACCTGATACATGGTCCCCGGCACAGTGTTTTCGGTGATGTTGATATTGTAGTAAGCGCCTGCGCTTGCCGAAAGCGCGTGTTCCATTATTCTGATTTTTCTTCTGCAGGTCTCAAGCTGTTTTTCCAGAACTGTTTTTTCCACTGTATCAACCTCATGCTTTCTTTTTTTATAATACCGCATATTTCTGCAATTTTAATTATAACAAAAGCCTGTGCATATGTCAAGGCAGATGGAGCATTTTGCAAAACAGCTGTGTTAATAAATAATTTACTTCCGAAATCCTATAAGATCACAGTGAATTTGTAGACATTATTACAAAAATATGTTATAATAAAAGGCAAATAATGTAAATGACAAAGCTGTGTAAAGGTAAGACAGCGCAAAAATACGCTTATTCATAACATCGGCAGAATATTTGCTGCCTGAAAGGATAGATCAATGAGAATGGAAAAAACAGTCAGCCTGATTTTCGCCGCTGCGGCGGGAGCGGCAATTATGAGCGGATGCGGACAAGCTGCTGCTCTGCCCCAAGGAGCCGCCGAGAACGAGATACTTACCCTCGACCCTGTGGACGGGAGCAAGGAAATGGTCACTATTCACTTTGAATACGGACTGGATATCGCTCATGAGATCGAAAGCGGCATTGAAGAACAATTTCCCGATGTGGACGTGGTAATGATACATGACGGCGCCAGCGACTCCTTGTCCCTTCTGGAGGGAAATCTTAAAAGCGGCACCGAGTGTGACATTATTCTGAGCAGAGGAATATATACAAAGGGCGACCTGGCAAGGGAATATATGCTTGATCTGTCGGGAGAGGAGTTTGTAAACAACTTCTATCTCACCTCTCTGGACGCCTGCGTTCAGTCGGACGGCGGTCTTTACTATCTGCCCGGACCTGCCAATATGTACGGCATCATCTATGACAAGACGGTGATGGAGGAGAACGGCTGGAAGGTGCCTTCAAACTATTCGGAGTTTGTCTCACTGTTACATACCATCGACAATTCGGGTCTTACTGTTACAGAGGAGCTGGACGGGGAGAAAAAGGAAGTGCCTGTGCGTGCTTTCCGTCCGTCGCTTAAATTTACGGACTCTTTCCGCAGCCTTTTCTATCCCTTCGCATATGAGGCGGTATTTGCAGGAAAAGAAAATCTGGAATGGCTCACCGCCTATCAGCAGGGCGAGGGCAGTATGACAGGTCATATGGAGCCTTTTGCCGACACTTTGAAGAAGCTTCTTGATGACGGCGTTATCCGCCTTGACGACTGGGATTATATGCCCCGTTACCGCCTGCCTATGCTCTGCAGCTCTCATTCCGCGGTCATGATATGCGGACCGCTCAATACCTTTGCAAATGAATCGGTGATAAACAGCGACCACGAATATGCTATCCTGCCTTTCTTTACGGGGGATAACGAAGGAAGCGACTATCTCTATGCGCTCCCTGCATACTTTATGGGAATAAACAAGTCCTCTGCCGAGGAAAGCGATGAGCGCAGGCAGCTCCTGCTGGATATTATGGAGTTTATCTGCAGCCCCGAGGCGCAGACAAAGCTGTACGGCGAGGCAAATGTGCTGGTATCCAACATCAAGGGCGTTGCTCCCGGAGAGAACAGCTTTAATGAGGGTATACAGAAAACTATCAGTGAGGGACGTATCATAACCGATTTCTACATTTATGCCGAGGCTCAGCTGAACGATACGGCACGGGATATGCTCACAGGCAGCATTACTGTGGACAAATGGCTGAAGGACGGCGACGCTGCCCGTGACAAATGGCTTGACGGCACGCTCTTTACTCCTCCCGCAGTGCTGGGCAGCTGCGAGGAGGACCTTACAAGGCTGGAGACAGCTCTGCTTACGGGTCAGATCTACCGTGATATGACGGGGGCTGATATTGCTCTGGTGTATGTGAACAAGGGAGATCAGGGCGTTAACTGCCGTATGTTTGCGGGCGATGTGACTGCCACGACGGCTAATAACATCGACCCGTGCCGCACAAGTGCCGAGGGCGAGGGGCTTGCATCGGGCACGCTGACGGGTCAGCAGATAATCGACTGCCTGAACGGTATGAGCACCCGACTTGGACATTCCGACAGATGGTATTTCGTTGCCTCGGGACTGAATGTGGAATTTGCGCCATGGATGCCCGCAGGAGAGCGGCTGGTAAGCTGCAGGCTCCCCGACGGCACCGAGCTTGACCCCGACGGCACCTACCATACAGCATTTATAAGCGACAAGCTGTTTCGTATCTCCGAGGACGGGATATCGGCATTTTGCCCCGAAGATATGCAGATAATGGAAGGAAAATGGATAGACATCTTCTCTCAGTGGCTGAACGAGCACGGCGGAGTGGTGACGCGGCCCGAGCAGACTACTGTGCTCAACTGGAAAACTAATACTTAACATTGACCTTTGATTAGGGAGAGATCGAATGGAAAAACAAATCCGCCATAATCGGACGATAATGATAATACTGCTGCTCATATCTCTTTTGTCCTCCTGGTTCCTGGTGAACTATCTGGTAGTCAGAGTGAGCCGTACAGCGGACGAGGAGGCGCTTTCGCACATCAAGGAAAATACCGAGCAGCTCCATTACAGCTTCCATAATCGTACCGAGGACACCTGGACTATTATGGAGATAGAAAATCAGGCTCTCTCCGGGCTTGGGACAGCTTCCGAAAGCGAGGCTGTGAGGGCGCTTTCTCTGTTTCTGGAAAAGTCGTCGGGCAGCCATGTATATCTTATCGCGGAGGACGGCAGCTATATTGACGATCTGGGCAATAAAGGCAGATGGCAGCTTGATGAGGAAATGCTTCCTCTGCTTCAGAACGGCGAATATCTCTGCCGCCTGCGTCAGGTGGAAACGGGAGGAGACCTGCTGGATTTTGCCATTTTGCTGTCAGGCTCTGTGACGGAGAATGGCTACCGTATCCTGCTGATGGAATATGAGCTGGATACATATCTTGAAGTGCTTGAGCTGCAGACCTATGGCGGCAAGGGCGTTGCCTACATTGTGGACAGCGAGGGCATGACCCTGTTCAAAACAGAGGGTGAGCTGCCTGCAAGCCATTCTCAGAATTACTTTTTCTATCAGTTCTTAAAGGATATGAGATTTGACGGGGACCCCGATATAAATGACGCCGCTTCACTGCGCGAGGCGATAAACAGCGGAAAGACGGGAGCAGTCTACGCTTCGGAGGACGGCTATTCCTATGCGGTAAGCTTCAGACCTCTTCACATTATGGACTGGCACCTGGTACTGATGGTGGAACGTTCCGCCATATCAGAGGTCAGAATGGAATATATGCAGCAGGTGCAGTGGATAGCCATAGGCGCAAACCTGCTCATTATGATAGTCTGCATGATATTTTACATGGTGAACTCTTTGTGGATAAGCAGGCGCTCAGAGGTAAGGCTCACAAGCCGTGAGCGTATCATCAACGTTCTGTCCACAAACAGTCAGGGCGTGTATATCCTTGCAGATGATGCCACAGGAAAATGCACCTTTATCAGCAAGAGCATCAAGGATATGCTGGGTGTCCCTCCCGCCGATTTTCTGGGACGGCCTATGAAAGCGCTGCTTGATATGTTCCGCAGGCAGGAGCTGGAGCAGGCGCTGAGAGAATGGGATAACAGGACTGTTCTGGAATCGGGCAGGTTCCTTTTCTGCAATGAAAAGAGCAATACGGTAAAATATCTCAGGATACGTGTTTTCCCGTCCCAGAACGGCGAGACGGTCATGGCTGTGCTTGATGAAACTGCGGACGCAAAGCGCGAGCAGGTGCTGGAGGATGCCGTAAATATGGCAAGAAGCGCCAATCAGGCAAAAAGCTCCTTCCTCTCCAATATGTCCCACGATATCCGTACTCCCATGAACGCCATAATCGGATATACCACCCTTGCCATTGCAAATTCGGAGGACACCGAAAAGGTCAGGGATTATATGGAAAAAATACTTTCCTCGGGCAATCATCTTCTCTCCCTCATCAACGACATTCTGGATATGAGCCGTATCGAAAGCGGAAAGATACAGCTTGATGAAACGGAAGCCAATCTTTCGGATATGCTCCACGACATAAAGACCATTATCAGCGGTCAGGTCAACGCTAAGCAGCTGGAGCTGTATATGGACGTTATAGACGTTACCGATGAGGACGTATTCTGCGACAAGACCCGAATAAATCAGGTGCTTCTCAATCTCATCTCGAACGCTGTAAAATTCACTCCCCCGGGAGGAGCGGTGTCTGTGCGGATAACGCAGATACATAACGCTCCCGAGGGCATGGGACTGTACGAGATACGTGTCAAGGACACGGGTATCGGTATGAGCGCCGAATTTGCCGAGCATATATTTGAACCCTTCGAACGTGAGCGCACATCAACGGTGAGCAGGATACAGGGTACGGGGCTGGGAATGGCAATATCCAAAAATATCATCGATATGATGGGCGGCAGCATCGAGGTGTACACCGAGCAGGGCAAGGGTACGGAATTTGTCATCAGGCTCACACTGCGGCTGCAGTCCGAAACCGCAGCAGCGGAGAATATCACGGAGCTGGAGGGTCTGAAGGCTCTGGTGGTGGACGATGATTTCAATACCTGCGACAGCGTTACAAAAATGCTTATGCAGGTGGGAATGCGCTCGGAGTGGACCATATTCGGCAAGGAGGCAGTGCTTCGTGCAAAGCAGTCCATCGAGATAAACGATGCATTTAACGCATATATCATCGACTGGCGTCTCCCCGATATGAACGGTATCGAGGTGGTAAGGCAGATACGCAGTCTCGGTGACGATACGCCCATAATTATCCTCACCGCATACGACCGGGCGGAGATCGAAGCGGAGGCAACAGCCGCAGGCGCAACTGCCTTCTGCTCCAAGCCCATGTTTATGTCCGACCTGCGCAAGGCGCTGATGAACGCTCTGGGAGGGCAGAAGAAAAGGGAGGAAAATATACTGCCTTCCTTCGATAATACCGATGATTTCAAGGACAAGCGGCTGCTGCTGGTGGAGGATAATGAGCTTAACCGCGAGATAGCATATGAGATACTTAAAGAATACGGATTTAGTATCGACACCGCCGAAAACGGACAGGAAGCTCTTGACAAGGTGTCCGCTTCCAAGGCGGGAGATTATGACCTGGTGCTCATGGACATTCAGATGCCCATTCTGGACGGCTATGAAGCCACACGGCGCATAAGGGCGCTGGAAAATAAGGAGCTTGCGTCCATACCCATTATTGCCATGACTGCAAACGCCTTTGACGAGGACCGAAAAGCTGCCGCAGAGTGCGGAATGAACGGCTTTATTTCAAAGCCTGTCAATATGCAGGAGGTCATCGGGGCTTTGCGGAATGTATTCAGATAAGCAAGGAGAAAAGCTATGAAAAAAACATCACCTGTGCCCCTGCTGCTGGCGGCACTGTCAATGACCGCCTGCGCAGACAGCACTGAAGAACAGGTCTATACCGAGACCGCTGCACAGACCTCTTCCGAAAATATCACCGGGACCGCCGCTGAAACATCCGGCGGCGCGCAGAGCGCAGAAGATATGGTCTCAGCCCTTACCCTTGAGCAGAAAGCGGCGCAGATGGTACAGCCTGCGGTTTACAGCGTTACCGAAGAGGATATGAAGAAATACTGCTACGGAAGTATCCTTTCAAAATACCGTTCCGTATCATATAAGGAATGGCAGGACATCGTTGACGGCTTTCAGGAGAGCGCCCTTTCATCGGAAGCGGGTATTCCGTATCTCTACGGACAGGACGATGTTCACGGTGTGAATTACTGCGCCGACGCGGTATATTTCCCCCATAACATCGGCATAGGCGCGGCAAACGACCCCGAGCTTACATATCAGATGGGGCTTGCAACTGCAGATGAGGCAAAGCTCTGCCATATGCTGTGGAATTTTGCGCCCTGCGTGGCACAGTCGGCAGACCCCCGCTGGGGACGCACCTATGAAAGCTACGGCTCGGATATTGATATGATAAAATCCCTGGGCGCTTCATACACAAAGGGGCTTGTGGACGGGGGCGTTATTGCCTGTGCAAAGCATTTCTTCGGGGACGGGAACGTGCTTTACGGAACGGGCGAAAATTCAGATGTACAAAGGCTTATGGACAGGGGAGACGCTGTTTTGTCGGAGAACGAGATATCTGCCCTCCTGTCGGTCTACGAAGCGCAGATAGAGGCAGGCGTTCAGACCATAATGATAAGCCACTCCTCCGTAAACGGCGTTAAAATGCACGAGAACGGGGAATATATCTGGCGGCTCAAGAACGAGATGGGCTTTGAGGGCTTTATTGTCAGCGACTGGAACTCGGTGCAGAACACATCGCCCGCCACCTATGAGCAGCAGGTCATCACCGCTGTAAATTCGGGGATAGATATGCTCATGGAGGTGGACAGGTTTGAAGAAGCACGTCAGATCATCATAAAGGCTGTTGAAAACGGCGATATTTCCGAGGAGCGCGTAAATGACGCGGTCACAAGGATAATACGCGTAAAGCAGGGAGCGGGGATATTTGAGGACCCGATGTGCGAAAGCATTGAGGTAAAGCAGTCCGAAACAGGCTCGAAGGAATACAGACAGCTTGCCGAAAGGCTTGTGGAGAAAAGTCTTGTGCTGCTGAAAAACGAGGGAGATGTGCTGCCCCTGCCCGAGGGAGCTTCCGTGTACATCACAGGGCCTGCCGCAGACAATGCCTCAGCCCAGTGCGGCGGCTGGACCATAGACTGGAACTCGAGCCCTACAAAAAATATAAGCGGCGTGACCACCATACTCGAAGGCTTTAAGGAAAAAGCCGATGAATACGGCATTACGGTCATCACCGACAAGGACAAAGCGTCAGAGGCTGATGTGGTGCTGCTGGTGACGGGCGAACAGGCATATGCTGAATGGAACGGCGATACTTCCGACCTTATGCTCTGCGGACAGCTGGGGCTTAGCGGCAACGAGGCGGCGATAAAAGAGGCAGAAGAGCTTAACAAGCCCACAGTTGCCTGTATCGTTGCAGGACGTCAGGTGCTGATAGATGAGTATTATGACAAGTGGGACAGCGTGGTAATGTGCTATCTTCCCGGTTCTGAGGGACAGGGCGTTGCGGACGTGCTGTGCGGAGGGACGGATTTCAGCGGCAGGCTCCCCAGCCCCTGGTACAGCTCCGTTGAGCAGATAGGAACAGATGAGTGTATGTTTGAAAAGGGCTACGGACTCAGCTATAATTGATACTAATAACCAAATACCCGTCAAGCCGGCTTGACGGGTATTTCTGTTGATAGCGATCCACAAAAATATCCTGCCAAGTTCGGCGGTTCAAAGCTTGAATAGTGTCGTCACTCACCCTTGACAGGCGGCAAGCCTGCCTGCGGGTTCCTTCCTAACTCTTCAAGCTTTGCACTCGCCTCCTTTTGTCAGTCTATTTCTGTGTCTTGCTATAGGTTAAAGCAGCCATTTTTTAAGAGTTTTTGACAGCGCCTTCAGGTCGAGGGGCTTTGCGATGTGCTCGTTCATTCCAACGGTTTTAGCCGCCTGAACGTCCTCCGCAAAAGCATTTGCCGTCATAGCCACAATGGGTATCTGCTTGCAGTAATTGCGGTTCATGGCACGTATAGCTCTTGTGGCGTCATAGCCGTTCATACGGGGCATCTGGATATCCATAAAAATAATATCGTAATATCCGTCCCCGCACATAGCCATCATATCCACCGCTTCGGTGCCGTCGGCTGCACGTTCAACGGCAAGACCTGTTGTTTCAAGTATTTCCGTGGCTATCTCGGCGTTCAGGTCGTTGTCCTCCGCAAGAAGTATCCTGCGGCCCGAGAGGTCCATATTCGACAGGGATACAAGCGGTGTTTCCTGCCCGCTCTGCTCCTCTTCACCCACAAGGGCATTAAAGGTCTTGGCAAGCCTTGAACGGAACAGGGGCTTGCTTATGAATGCGTTTGCGCCCGCTGCCCTTGCTTCCTGCTCGATGTCCGACCAGTCATAGGCGGAAATGATGATGATAGGCACATCTTTTCCGGCTGCCTTCCGAATAGCCTTTGTAGTTGCGATGCCGTCCATATCGGGCATTTTCCAGTCCAGTATGCAGGCAAAATAATCCTGTTTGGCGGTGACATATTCCACCGCCTCCGCACCTGTGGCAACTCCGTCGGGCTTCATACCGAAATCCTCCAGGATAGCGCAGCAGGACTCAAGGCTAAGGGCATCGTCATCTACAACAAGCACATTAAGGTCAATAAACCTGTCGAGCCTTATCTCGGCGGTGTCCTGAAGCTTGAGGTAAATGGTGACCGTAAAGCGCGAGCCCACGTTAAGCCTGCTTTCGACCTTTATGTCGCCGCCCATCATGCGGACGATGTTTCGGCTGATAGGCATACCGAGACCTGTTCCCTGTATCTTGTTTACTCTTCCGTCAACGGCTCTGGAGAACGGCTCGAATATTTTCTCCATAAATTCCTCGCTCATACCGATGCCGTTGTCCTCGAAAATAAATTCGTAGCAGCCCACCTTTGCCTGACCCGAGGGCTTTTCGGTGATGGAAAAGCGTATCTTTCCGCCGTCGGGGGTATATTTGACAGCGTTGCTCATAAGGTTTGTAAATACCTTCTGTATGCGCAGGCTGTCGCCTATGACCTCCTCGTGTATCACGTCGGAGATGTTTACGGAAAGCTCATGGCGGTGCTTGTTTATCTGAGCGCTTGTCATTGACAGCAGGTTGTCCACCAGATTTGAGAGGTTAAATTCCTCCTCGTTGAGGTCTACCTTGCCCGACTCTATCTTGCTCATATCCAGGACCTCGTTTATCAGGCTGAGCATATGCTTGCTTGCCTGAGATATCTTCTGCAGGCAGTCCTGGACCCGCTCCTTATCGTCAATGTGGGTGGCGGCTATGGCGGTCATTCCGATAATGCCGTTCATAGGCGTTCTGATATCGTGGGACATATTGGAAAGAAATTCCGTTTTTGCCTTGTTGGCAGCCTCCGCAGAGTCACAGGCAGCCTGGAGTGCAAGCTCCTGCTGACGCTCCTTTTTGATAAGATCGTCAACGTTTCTTGTACCGATGACCACAACAAAGCCCCCGTCCTTTTCGCGTACAAATGAGACTCTTGCCTGCAGATAGATGATACCGTCGGCTTTAAGCTTCTCATATGTGAGGGAAAAGTCCTCTTTGCATAGCCTTATATTGTCAAGAGACAGCTTTTCGATAAATTCCCTGCGGTCCTTCTCCGAAATGTGTTCCTCGGCATAGCTGCACAGACCCTTTGACCAGCAGTGGTCATTCTTGCTGAAATGTCCCGCGATAGCCTTTCCGTCCTCGCTTTCCGCGCGGTAGACCGTTACCTTGTCCCTTTCGGGGTCTACCAGCAGAACGGAGTAGTATACCGAGCCGAGGCCTTCGATTATCTCGCTCTGGGTCTCGATCTCCCGTATCTGTCTGAGCTGGCGCTGCATTTCATCGTCCACATCGCGCAGTCCTATAATGAATGTGACCATACCGTTATTGTCCGAAGTCTTTACCACATTCATCTCAAAATATGCCACAGTGCCGTTCATATTTCTTCTGTAGCCAAGCTTATAAAGACCTACCTGCGGCACCCGCTCGAGAAGGACGCCGAGCGCAGCCGACTGCCTTATGCGTTCGCGGTCTTCGGGAACGATATAGCCGTCGATGTACTTTGAAAGCACTTCCTCATAGCTGCCGTGCTCCATAAGCTTATCAAGCAGGTCTCTCTCCATGCCGATACCGTCGGTGCGGTAGAGAGACAGCTTTCCCGTAGCTGCGTCCACCTTGAAAAGGCTGTGGTATTCGCGGCTGAGGGCGCCGATTATGCGAAGCTGCTCCTCGCGGATAGTCATATTTTTCCGCTCTTCTTCAACGATGGCGTCAATGTTCCTGAAGCCCAGGATTATCTGGCTTTTTCCGTCCCTTTGAGAATAAAGGCGGATAAATGAAGCCTGATAATGGTGCAGTCCCGTATCGTCATAGCATACACGGTAGCTGAAGCTGTATTCGTCCTTTGCTTCAAGAGCGCGGAGAACGGTTTCGGAGGATACTGCTGCTGTAAGTGCAGCCTTGTCCTCATCAGGGACGTATTTGAGTATGAAGCTTTCCCACAGGCTGTTATATGACCGCTTGATAACACGTTCGTCCTCTTTGATTATCTTTCCGTTCTGCTTGATGGTGACGGCGGTCTCGTTTACAAGGTCAAGCAGCACAACGCTCGGGTAATCCTTGCTGAGAGCTCCTGCGATATCCATCTCGTCACGGAGAGTGGCGTTGAGCTTCTCCACAGCCGCCAGAGCGCTTTCTATCTTTTTCTGCTGAGCAAGCTCCTGCTTTTTCTCGCTGTCGATATTTTTAAATCCCACAGCAAATTCATTCCTGCTGCTGCTCGGCTTTACAAGCTGGCACTCGAAATACTGAATGGTATCGTTTCGTGATACCCTGTAGCTGAAGGAATAGGTCTGCCTGTCCCCGAGAAGCTGCTGTATATCTTTTATCAGGAGTATCCTGTCAAACAGCTGCCTGTCATCCTCAAGCACATCGTTTTCCACATACAGCCTTATGCTTTTCTCATAATCCCCTATGGCGAATTTCTGACCGTACCGCGATGTTATAGTCTTGTCCATACGGTAGCAGACAGCCTCGGAGGTATCCATATTCACTGCGTAAACATTCTCGTATGACAGGGAAAGCGCCTGTATCAGATTATCCTGTGACTCCTGCTTCTCCTTCTCGGCGGTTATCCATCTCAGACCGCATATTATCCCCGTGTTTTTTCCGATATCGTTCTTTTCGGCAGGGAATAAACAGCATCTGACCCAGTCTCCGCCGATATCCACATATTCCTGAGTGATTATCCGGTTGTTTCCCAGCCGCTCGTCGATCGTATCGATGTCGGTAAAGAGACGCATAATTGATCTGTATTCGTCCTTTACCCACGTATCGACCAGAGAGCTTAGCCGCGTTTTTGCATCGTCCTTTTCGCCCCGGGTATGATTTATGCCGTCGGGCGAAAAGATATCGCGGAAGGACCCTTCCTCAAGGTCGATGTAATACAGCGCAAAGAAAACATTGCTCATCGAACCGATAATGGCTGTGTGCTGCTTTTCGGACTCGAGAAGTTCGGTAAGCTCTGCGTTTGCCTCCTGCAGGTCCTTCTGTGTTTCCAGCTCCTTTATCTTTGAATCGTGTATTGTCTGAGTTACAAATATAACATGGGAAAGCCTGCCGTCTGCGCCCCGTCCGCCGTCAATAAAGGAACACTGTGCCCAGTAGGGTATGCTTATGCTGCTGTCGGGGAGGGGGACGGTGCTCAGAAACTGCTTTGAAATTATCCTCTCCTGCTTCATGCGTTCATCGAGGGTGGATATATCCACAAACCTGAGCAGCTCCTCCGTATATTCGGGGGTCATCATATTGCGGCAGAAAAATTCAAGGCTTTCCCGGGCATTTCCCGATGAACCTATATGCTCATGAACAATGTCCATAGAGGCAAGCTCGGTATAACGGTCGTTTGCAATATCCACATAATATACCGACGTGTATATCTCGCTCATGGACTGGATTATCTTCATTCGCTCTGTAAGCGCTTTGTTCGAATACTCAAGGTGCTTATTGATGATCTCACTGCAGCAGGCTGACGCAATAACAGACAGCAGGAGCAGATGGCTGTCATTTCTGCGGGGATTATCTATTCCCAAAAGACCCACTGCAGAGCCGTTTACAATAAGCGGAGCCACAGCAAGACAGCTGACTCCCTGCTGCTCAAGCGTACGGTAAGTATTGGAATCGGAGGGAATGTCGGATAAGGAGGAAATATAGAATTCTCCTTTTTCTTCAAGCGCTTCAAACCAGCTTTCCAGACCTTCAACAGGGATATTCTGAAGATCTTCCATTCCGGAGGATACCCCTTCACGGCACCATTCATATGTATTGTTGACCTCGGTGTGTGCCGTATTAAGCTCAAAAATATATGCACGGTCGGCGTCATAATATCTGCAGGTGCCGGCAAGTATAGTGTGTAAAGTCTGTTCGTTTTTCGGCTTGTTCAGATAGTCACGCAAAAATCGTTTTATCGCCTGCTCCTGATCAGATGTATTTTGCGCAAAGCTGTTCATTGTAAACCTCCGGAAAGTATATAAAAAAGCTATGTGGATTTCGTGCCGTTTTTTTGTAAAATTGGTATAAATATACATTTTAAGTATAACATAAAAAAGCCGTTCTGTCAAGCATCAGCGGTGTGCGTAGGGGGAAAAAGGGACATTGACAGAATAACTGCCCTGCCTGTCGGAAAATGGCGTAAATGCTTGACTTTTGGCATTTTTTGTGATATAATTTACATATTATATCAACAGTTTGCCGATGTTAAGAATATGTTCAGGATAAAATGACGGGCAGGGCGCTGTGACAAAAGGCTTTTCAGTCTGCTCAGAAAGGAATGGTCATAAATATGAAAAAAAGACCTATTGCCGCAGGAATGTGCGCTCTGCTTATGCTCGCAGGCTGCGGAGAAGCTCTGCCCGACAGTACCGGGCACCCCTCGGAGGAGGCTGAGGAGATATCCGCCGTTCTGAAAACGGACCGTGAGCTTAAAGCGGCTGCAGACTCATTGGCACCCAGCAGCATACTGAATTTCGGGGACGGACTTGAGATAACAGGACTTGGGGTCACATTTGACGGACGGCCCACAAGCTTTGACGGCTGCTATTATTTCCCCGCCATAGAAAAAATGACGGGGGTACGGGTCAGCATTGACTGGCAGACCGCCGAGGATTACAGTACAACGGTGGCGGCGACCCTTCTGTCGGGCAGGAGCGAGCTGCCCGATATCCTTAATCCCATGGATTTCGGCGTAATGGAGCTTGCGGGGGACGAGCTTATCCTGCCTCTGGACGATTATCTGGAGCTGATGCCCGATATCGCCGAGGCAGTGGGGGAGGAGCATATGGACGCGTGGCGTTCCGCTGACGGACATATATACACTATCCCCTCGGTATCCACCATAAGAGGCTCTTTTTCGGTGATGATAAGACAGGACTGGCTCAATGAGCTGGGAATGGACGTTCCCGATACATGGGAGGACTGGCTTGCCTACTGGAGAGGCGTGAGGGACAATGACCTTAACGGAAACGGAGACCCCTCCGATGAGATACCCGTGGCATTTGCAGGCGGAATGGGCGGGGAGCGGAGCCTTACACAGCTGATGAACGCCTTCGGGATAGCCGCTTCAAATGATTCGCAGTTCTGCGTCCTTGAGGACGGCACCTGCACAATGGTGTATGAACACCCGCGATATCCCGAATTTCTCAGCGCAATGGCAGGGCTTTATGCCGAGGGTATCCTGCGGGACGGCTACGGAGACTATACCTACTCGTCCATTGAGGAAATGATGGGCAATAACACTCTGGGAAGCACAATGACCTTTGCGGCTTCGGGAGCGCAGACGGCGGCTCTGAGGGAGTCGGGGGACGAGGACGCTCTCTGGATAAGCACAGCGCCTGTTATCGGTCCCTACGGAGACCGTATGATACCCGAGCGCGAGCTTATTACTCCCATGTGGTGCATAACTGCGGGGGCAGAGGAACGAGGCAGGGTGGAGGACATAGTCCGCTTCTTCAACTGGTGCTTTACCGAGGAGGGCGCATATCTTTACAATTACGGCATAGAGGGCGTAAGCTATACCGTTGAAAACGGCGTTCCCGTGCTTGACAAGGAGCTTGTGGCAAACGGCTTTGATGATTACAGAGCCGTTGGAATGAACTTTGAGCCCTTCGGAGGCCTCTGGCTCCGGGACGCTTATATGCAGTGCCTCTTTGCGGGAAAGGACGAAAGCGATCTGACCGATATCCGTAAGGAGACCTATAAGGGGCTTTTTGATATAAACAATGAATACTTCTATGTCCAGCCCGTTACCATTGAAACGCCCGCATATGTCAAATACCGTACAACGCTTATAACTGACGGCGTATGCAAATACAGGGATATGGCTGTCAGAGGGGAGATATCGGCGGAAGAGTTCCGCGCCGCCTATGAGTCGCTCAAGGAGGAGGGACTTTCCGAGGTGGCAGAGGAATGCAGCGCCTATTACAGAAGCTTGAGCTCGGGGGGCGGAAAAGAGTGAGCCGTGGAAGTGCTGAACAGAATAAAAAGAGAATAATTCCCGGGCTGACCTTCTACATTGCGGCGCTGGTCTTTTCGGCGCTGCTGATAGCGTGTACGGTGATCTGGGTGCACGATTCCTCCGAAGCGTCGGAGCAGATGATAAACCTGCTGGGCGAATTTTATCTTCAGGAGATAACCGAAAGAAATGCGGGGACCATCAACTCAAAGATAGAGGAAAAAACGGCTCAGATAAGCCGGGCGGTCGCCGAGCTTGATGATGGATATCTGAAGGACGAGGAGACTGTACGGGACTATATTTCGCTGGTGCAGGATCTTAACGGGCTGGATATTTTTGCCCTGGCAGATGAAAACGGAATGGTATATACAGCCGACAGCACCTTTTCGGGTATATCGAGATTTGGCTTTCTTTCCGAAGAGATAACGGATACGGCGGTATATTCCATAAAGAGCTACGGAACAAAGACCATGGTAGCCATAGCGATACCCGCCGGACACAGGGAGACCGACGGCATTCACATAGTCTCCTGCTTTACCGCAGTAAACGTGGAAAGCATCATATCGGCGGAACAGCTGCAGAATAAAGAAAACCGCATATACTGCAGAATGTTTGACAAGGACGGCAATAATCTGCTGAGCATAAATGGCGAATATCCCAACGGACAGAACCTTTTCGACATATACGAAAACAAAGCGGATTTTGCCCCCGGCTTCAGCCTTCAGCAAATGAAGGAGGACTGGAAGAACGGACGGGAGGGCTACTGCGTATATGACATGGCGGATACGGGCAATACATATGTGTATTACAAAGCCATTCCCGGCACTGACTGGATCATCACTTCCCTGATGAGAGAGAGCAACATCAATCAGGTGGTGGAGGCAGGCTCCCGCAAAATGGTGAGTTCAAGCGTGCTGATGCTGGCAGTGGTATCGGTCTCCCTGGCAGTTTTTCTGGTGTATATCATGATAGCGGCGCAGAAGGTCCGCAGGAGCCGCAGCGACAGCGAGCAGCTGAAGATCGTCGGCGCTCTCAGCAACGATTATTCGGATATCTTTCTGACCGACCCTCTCCGCGATAAGGTATCGACCATTAAAGAGCACGGCCGTATGCGCACGGCATGGAACAGCGTTTTCAGGTCATACAGCGAAGCATGGAGGAAATATGCTGATGATTACGTGCTGCCCGAGGACGCAGAGAGGGTGCTTGACGCGGTAAGCGTCGAAAATATCTGCGCAAAAATGAAGGATACGGAAGAATTTTCCATTGATTTCAGAGTAAATTACGAGGATAGGCTCCACTATATGCAGGCGAAGTTTGTAAAGCTTTTCGGTGAAACGGACAGGCTCATTGTGGGCATAAGGAACATCGACGAGCAGATGCAGGCAGAGGAGGAAAGGCGCAAGACTCTTCAGGACGCCCTTGATGCCGCTCAGCACGCAAACCGTGCAAAAACTGTATTTCTGAATAATATGAGCCACGATATCCGCACGCCTATGAACGCCATTCTGGGCTATACTTCCCTTGCGGCGGCTCACGCCGACAACAAAGAGCAGGTCTGCGATTATCTGAAAAAGATACAGATATCGGGCAGCCATCTTCTCAGCCTTATCAACGATGTCCTGGATATGAGCCGCATTGAATCGGGCAAGTTCAATATTGAGGAAAAGGAAGTCCATCTTCCCGATGTTATCCACGACCTGAGGAGCATCGTCCAGGCTGATATCAATTCAAAGCAGCTGGAATTTTATATCGATACCCTGGACGTGGTGAATGAAGACATTATATGCGATAAGCTCCGCCTTAACCAGATACTTCTGAACATTCTCAGCAATGCGGTCAAATTCACAAAGCCCGGGGGAATGGTGAGCCTGCGCATTATCCAGACATCGGACGCACCAAACGGATATGCGGCATACGAATTTCGCGTCAGGGACAACGGCATCGGTATGAGCGAGGAGTTCAGAGCGCATATTTTTGAAGCCTTCACCCGTGAGCGGACTTCCACCGTCAGCGGTATCCAGGGCACAGGTCTGGGTATGTCCATCACCAAAAACATTGTGGATATGATGGGCGGCACGATACGGGTAGAAAGCGAAGTGGGCAAGGGTACCGAGTTTGTGGTTGATCTCAGGTTCAGGATAAGCAAAGAGGCAAAGAAATACGAGCCTGTCCCCGAGATAAAGGGGCTTAGGGCTCTTGTGGCGGACGATGACGCAGATACCTGTATGAGCATTTCAAGTATGCTGCACAGGATAGGTATGCGTTCGGAATGGACGACCTCGGGCAAGGAGGCTGTTCTCCGCACACAGTTTGCAGTAAGCGAAAACGATGAATTTTACGCCTATATCATAGACTGGCTCATGCCCGATATGAACGGTATCGAAACTGTGCGGCGGATAAGGCGCATAATCGGAGACGGCAGCCCTATCATTATCCTTACCGCATATGACTGGTCGGACATTGAGAAGGAGGCAAGGGAGGCAGGCGTAACAAAATTTTGCTCCAAGCCCGTGTTTATGTCCGAGCTTCGCGATATCCTCACGGAGCCGTACAGGGCAGACGGCAAGAAAACGGACGAGCCCGCCCCGAAGACCGATTTTTCGGGCAGGAAAATACTTCTTGTGGAGGACAATGCGCTTAATCAGGAGATAGCTGCGGAAATACTCCGTGAAGCGGGCTTTGTCATTGACACTGCCGATGACGGAGAAAATGCTGTGGAGAAGGTGAAGGCGGCTGAGACGGGCGAGTATGACCTTATCCTTATGGATATTCAGATGCCCCATATGGACGGCTATGAGGCGACAAGACGGATACATGCGCTGGAAGACCCCGAAAAGGCAAATATCCCCATTATTGCAATGACCGCAAATGCCTTTGAGGAGGACAGGCAGGCTGCCTTTGACGCGGGAATGTGCGGACATATCGCAAAGCCTATCAATTTCCCGCTGCTGCTGGAAATTATCGGAAAAACACTGTCATAATATAAACAATGTATTTCGTAAAAATTCGGGAAATGTAAATTTTATCCCGCTAACAAGCTAAAATTTGACATTTTCCGACAATACTGATATAATAATATTATGGAATTGCCGACCCGGGTCAAAATTTATCTGATATTTTGGAAAAAGTGTTTGCAGACCTTTGCGGACGGCGATCCGATAAGAGTGCAACGCCGGTTGCTGAAACAACTCAGGAGGCTGCTATGGAGGATTTATTCGGAAGAAAATACAAGGTGCTTATTGTTGACGATTCGGATACAAACAGAGCTATTCTCGCAGAGATACTCAGGGAGGAATACGACATCATCGAGGCGGACAGCGGAGAGGGTGCGTTTAAGGTCCTGCAGCAGGAACAGGGCGAGATATCTCTGGTGCTGCTTGATGTCATGATGCCGGGAATGGACGGCTTTGAAGTCCTTGAGCGCATGAACAGACTGGGCATTATGGAAGATGTGCCCGTGATAATGATCTCGGCGGAAAGCTCTCCGGGATTTATTACAAAAGCCTATGATTTCGGTGCCGCCGATTATGTCAGCCGTCCCTTTGAGTCCACAGTAGTTCAGAGACGTGTGAAGAATACCATCACTCTGTACGCAAAGCAGCGCAGACTGGTGGATATCGTTGCAAACCAGATATATGAAAAAGAGAAAAACAGCAACCTGATGATATCCATACTGAGCCATATCGTTGAATTCAGAAACGGTGAAAGCGGCTCTCACGTTATACATATAAACATCATAACCGAGCTTCTGCTGAAGCAGCTTATGAGAAAGACCAAAAAATACGATCTGTCCCAGACCGATATACGCCTGATAAGCACAGCGTCCTCCCTTCACGATATCGGAAAGATAGCAATACCCGATGAGATACTCAACAAGCCCGGAAGATTTACTCCCAAGGAATACGAGATCATGAAGACCCACTCGGAGATAGGCGCTTCAATGCTGAAAAATCTTACCGACTATCAGGACGAGCCGCTGATGAAAGCGTCCTATGAGATATGCCGCTGGCACCATGAGCGCTATGACGGCAAGGGCTATCCCGACGGTCTCAAGGGCGACGAAATACCTATCTCGGCTCAGATAGTTTCCATCGCAGACGTATATGACGCCCTTACCAGCGAGCGCTGCTATAAGAAGGCATATTCCCACGAAAAGGCGATAGAGATGATATGCGGCGGCGAGTGCGGCGCGTTTAATCCTCTGATACTCGAATGTCTCCTGGATATAAGCGGCGACCTGCAGAAGGAGCTTCAGTCAAACACTTCGGGTATCAAGAACAAGCTTGAGATACGGGAGGTCACGGACGAGATACTCAACAACAACGACCTGTCCGCATCGGGACAGATGCTCCAGCAGCTTGAGCTTGAGCGCGCAAAAGCAGACTTTTTCGAAAGTGAGCTTTCGGGAATTACCTTTACCTTCCAGAGCTCACCCCCTGTTCTTACTCTGTCTGAAAGCGGCGCAGAGCGTCTGGGAGTAAGCAGGGTCATATCCGACCCTCTTGAAAGCCCCGAGATAAAAAAGCTCTCCGACGAGACCCTGAACAGGCTTCTTGAGGCGGTATCTCACGCAGCTTCTTCGGATCCCGCCGTCAATATGAGCGGCAGCATTCTTGCCGACGGCAGAATGACAGACTGCGATATCCGCTGCAAGACCCTTTGGATGTCCTCCGAACAGCCTAATTTTATCGGAGTATCGGGTGTTATCTTTTTGAAGGATACCCCTGCGGAGGAGACGCATAATAAGAATAATAAGGAGGATATTTCCGCTAAGGAAATAAATGGTATGGATTTTACTTTATTAAATCAGGTAGGCATAAATTCTGACAGCGCAGTTGAGAGATTTATGGGGAATGCAAATCTGTATGCAAAAATGCTGAGGAAATTCCTCGATGACAGTACATTCGCAAAGCTCACCGCAGCAGTTGCGGAGGGCAGCGGACAGGAGGCTCTTGAAGCGTCCCATACTCTCAAGGGAGTATGCGGCAATCTGTCCATAGAAAGCCTGTTTACTCTCTTCTCAGACCAGGTGGCAATTATGAGAGAGGGCAGATGGGACGACGCATATGCTATGATGACTGAAATAACCGAAAAATACAACAAAGTTACCGAGGCTCTCAGGACCTGGCTCGATATGCAGTAAAACGCTCCGACCCATCTTGGGCAAGGTTTTTCAAACAGGGTTTTGTTTATACGGCTTATCCGTTCGGAACACAAAGCCCTCAGGAAAGGAATGGTCATTATGGCAAATGCAAAAAGACTGCTTATCGTGGACGATTCTGAAATTGACAGAAACATCCTGCGAAATATTCTGAGCAAATGCTTTGAAATATCCGAAGCTGAAAACGGTTATGCCGCACTTGAGATAATAACCAAAAAGAAAACAAGGATAGACGGCGTTCTTCTCGATATATCCATGCCTGTTCTCGACGGCTTCAACGTGCTGGATATACTCAGCGAAAATCATATCGATATCCCCATAGTTCTCGTTACCGCCGAGGCTACCGCAGCCAATGTTTACCGAGCTGCCAAATACTCCATCGCAGGCTTCATAAGCAAGCCCTTTGAGGCTCAGATGATACTTGAAAAGCTTGCAAATCTTTTCGGGATAGAAAATATCCCTGCCGCCGCAGAGACCCATGAGGAAAACTTCGGCAAGACAGAGACCTATGAGACAGATACATACATCTCAAAGCTCACCGCCATTTTCAAGGCATATCTCAGGAATATCGATATGGACGATATGCATTGTCAGCGCGTTTCAAAGCTTATGGAAATACTGCTTGTGGAATACGGTCTCTCCGGCAAGACCGAGCTTGACACCCTTGATATAAAAATCATCAGCAAGGCGGCATATTTTCACGATATCGGACTGATGGGCATTCCCACAGAGCTTATCTTCAAAAAGGAGCATATGACAGGCGCCGAACGTGAGATATACGAAAGCCATACTGTCATGGGCGCAAACCTCATATGGCTCAACGGCTCCGAAAACTGCAAATTTTTCATTAAGGTATGCTCGGATATGTGTATGCATCACCACGAAAGATATGACGGTCTGGGCTATCCTCACGGACTGAGGGGAAGCGATAATTCGGTATACAGCCAGCTTTGCGGACTGTCCATACGCTTTGACAGCCTTTTTATAAAGCGCAGGGAGATAACCGACACCCAGTTTGATTTTGTGATAAACGAGCTTAAAATTGACAGAGGTGCATTCTCGCCCGAATTTACCGAGCTGCTTTCAAAGTGCAGGGGTGAGATACTCAGTTATTACAAAATGCTGGAATCAAGCAATATAGCAGCAGACTGACAATGCTTCGGGAGCGGACAGATCTCCTTTCCGAAAATTTTGTCGGGACATTTCTCCTCATAGATGGGTTCTATGGGGAGATTTTTATAATACTAATAACCAATTAACCTATGGACAAAATACGGCGGCTATAATACCGCCAACTCTGCGTCAAACTCCCTTGCCGGGCGACAGCCCGCCTGCGGTCGTTTTCCTTGATTTGTCGTATTCTATCCACCGTCTTTATCCATAGAACAATTGGTTATTAGTATAAAAAGAAAGTGAGTGACTTGAAAATGCCTGAGAATACATATAAACAGGATAACGCTTTTTCACAGAAAAAAGATCCGGAAGAACTGCTGCGCAGCCTTATCGGCGGAGATACCGCTGTATCATCATATCTGAAGCTGTCTGAGCAGAACAGGCTTGACGCAGTTTCGGTGCTTGACGGCGTTGCTCCTATCGGAATGATAGGCGGATACTGCGAGGAAGGCTTTCCGCTTTTTTACGCAAGCAGTTCTCTGTATTCAATGATGGGTTACGAGACCTTTGACGAGTTTTCCGCGGCTATTCAGGGAAAGGTGGCAAATACCATTTATTACCAGGACTATGACCGCGTTCTTGAGGAGCTTGCCGATGTTAAAAATACGGGGGACGAATACAGCGTTACCTATCGTATGCCCCGCAAGGACGGCAGCCTTTTCTGGGTCATAGACAAGGGCAGGATAGTTGAGACCGATGACGGCCGAAAGGCTATCGTCAGCTTCTGTATGGACATTTCCGAAATAATGGAGCGCCAGACAAGTATGCAGAAGAATTTTGCGGAGCTCAAGCACCGCAGCGATGAACTGCAGTACCTTAACAATAATATTCCCGTGGGATATCACCGCTGCGCCGACACCCCCGATTACGACTTTCTCTATGTCAGCAACAGATTTCTCCATATGCTGGGTTACACCCGTCAGGAAATAAAGGAGCTTTTTGACGATAAATTCAGCAATATGATACACCCCGAGGACAGGAAAAGGCTGTTCGACGGCGAGGAAAATCATCAGGAAAACAGAGACCCCGATAAAAAATACGAGTATCGTATCAGATCAAAAAGCGGGTATATCTGGGTAATTGACCAGACCTCCTATATGGCGGATATGAACCCACCCTGCTTTCAGGGCGTTATTATGGACGTTACCGACCGCCATATGCTGCGTGAACAGCTCAAAGCAAGCAATAAGGCTTTCCAGATAGCGGCACAGGAAGCGGGCAATCTTGTTTTTACATATAACCGCAGGGAGCAGACGATCTACTGCGACAGCCTTACAGCCGAGATATTCGGCGTAAGCGAGGTACAGGAAGGTGTACCCTACGGCATAATAAAGCGGGGCGGCATCGTATCCCGTGGGACTGAGGCTGAGTATCTGCGTATCCACGAAGAGATACTCGGAGGCGCAAAGGAGTCGGGAGGAATTGTGGGGCTTATCAGCGCGGACGGCGAGGAAAGGGTATACGAGCTGAAATTCCAGACCATTCTCGACGAAGCCGATGAACCTACAGAGCTTGCTGTGGGAGTTTACAAGGACATAACCAAGCCATACCTTGAAGCAAAGGCGCAGGAGGAAAGTCTCAGAAGCCTTATGGAGGAGTATACCACCGTCAAGGAACAGATGAAAAACGAGAGCAGGGAAAGAATGGCAATAATCTATGCTCTCAGTATGGAGTATTATTCCCTCTGGCTTATTGACCTTAAAAACGATACCCTTGTTGTGCGGCGAAATGACAATAAATTTATGGACAGGGTGGATTCAAAGCCCCATTGCTTTTCCGACTCCATAAAGCTCTATTCCGAGAAATGGGTACACCCCGCAGACAAGGAAAGGTTCCTTGAGGAAATGTCGGTCGCGAATATAAGCAGGCGGCTGAGATCGGAAAGGTCATTTTACGTCAGGATAAGACGGCGCTCGGAGGACGGGGATTACAAGTTTATCGAATCGCGCATCGTCCTTCTGAATGATACGGATAATGCGGATATGGCTATCATAGCCGTAAAGGATATAGACGGAGAGGTGCTTACCGAGGAGAAGAGAAAGACCCTTCTTAAAGAGGCTCTTGCCCAGGCGGAGCACGCAAGCCGTGCAAAGACCACCTTCCTCTCCAATATGTCCCACGACATAAGAACGCCTATGAATGCCATAATCGGCTTTGCGGGAATTGCCGCAAGCCATATCGACAACAAGGAAAGAGTGCAGGACTGTCTGGAAAAGATACTGTCCTCCAGCAATCATCTCCTGTCCCTTATAAACGATATCCTGGATATGAGCCGTATCGAAAGCGGAAAGATATCATTGCAGGAAAAGGAATGTAATCTTTCCGAGCGTATCCATAACCTTGTTCATATGATACGTCCGCAGATGAGGGCGAAGCAGCTGGAATTTTTCGTGGATACCATAGACGTGCAGGACGAGGACCTGATATTCGACCCCTTGAAGCTGGACCAGGTGCTTATAAACATTCTGGGCAACGCGGTAAAATTCACTCCTCCGGGCGGCATAGTATCCTTTACCATTCGTCAGAGCAAATCGGGAGATCCCGGCTCCTGCCATTATGATTTTATAATAAAGGATACGGGAATAGGTATGTCCGCGGATTTCTTAAAGCATATTTACGAGCCCTTCGAGCGTGAAAAGACCACTACAGTCAGCGGCACCGCAGGCAGCGGTCTGGGTATGGCGATAACCAAGAACACCGTTGATTTTATGGGCGGGACCATTGATATCGAAAGCGTTCCCGGCAAGGGAAGCTGCTTTACTGTGGGCTTTGATTTCAGGCGGCAGGATATTTCCGCCCGTGAGGAGCAGCTCAGCGAGCTTGAAGGTCTGCGTGCGCTTGTTGTGGACGATGACTTCAACATCTGCGACAGCGTTACAAAAATGCTTGCTCAGATAGGAATGAGGTCCGACTGGACCACATCGGGAAGAGAGGCTGTTTTCCGCGCCCGTAAGGCTCACGATGACGGAGACCCGTTCCACTGCTATATCATAGACTGGCTTATGCCGCAGATGGACGGTATAGAGACGGTGCGCCGCATACGCCTTGTTATCGGGAATGAAACTCCCATAATCGTTCTTACGGCATATGACTGGACGGATATCGAAGAGGAAGCGCGTGCGGCGGGAGTTACCGCCTTCTGCAGCAAGCCCATGTTTATGTCGGACCTGCGCAATGTGCTTTTTGAGACCAAGCTTTCCTGCAGGAAAAATGTCAGCGCCGAAGAACCCAAGAGATATGATTTCAGCGGCAGAAGAGTTCTTGTGGTGGAGGACAACGAGCTTAACCGCGAGATAGCCACTGAGCTTCTGAAGGGCGTCGGCTTTACTGCCGAGACCGCCTCGGACGGCTCTATCGCTGTGGAAATGGTGCGAAATTCCGCCGAAGGATATTATGACATTATCATAATGGATATCCAGATGCCTGTGATGGACGGCTACGAGGCTACACAGATAATACGCAGCCTGCCCCGTCACGATGTTATCCGTATGCCCATACTGGCAATGACTGCAAACGCCTTTGAGGAGGATAAGCAGGCAGCTCTCAGCGCAGGAATGAACGGGCATATCGCCAAGCCTATAGATGTTTCACGGCTCAGGCAGATGCTGGCTGATATACTGAAATGAGCCTTCAATAACGATGAAAAAGCCCATAGACGCCATGTCTGTGGGCTCTTTCAATAATACGCCTTCCCCTCGAAATGCTCCATTCAGTCAACTGTTCGTATCATATCAACAAGTGATTTTTTCTGCATATTTGCCAATGGTATAATAGAGGAGCAGAGGGCGGCAATAAACGAAACGGCTGCAGCAAGCCATATCTTAGGCATAGGCGCTATATAATCAAGCCTGATATCCACCAGATCGGTCACTCCCATTGCGGTCATAAACTGTTCTGTTCCGTATATCAGCAGACTGCATATAACTGTTGCCAGTAACCCTGCCGACAATGAATACTGGAGACATTCCATAACCGTCATACCGTAAAGCTGACCGTCTGTCATACCTATACACTGCATAGAAGCAAGCTCGCTTCTTCGGTTGAGAACGCCCGTTGAGAGTATGTTCACCATATTCACAACAGCAATAAGCGTCACCAAACCTGTGAGAAAAGCGACTGCTATGCGCTCTGTTGCAATGACAGTCCGTATCTGTCTGCGAACAGAAAAAGCGTCAGTCAAAAGCTCCAGTTCGGGAGCGTCATTTATTAAATTCAGGGCAGCATTGTAATCATCGCTGTTTTCAATTTCGCAGCCGTAAAGCGTAAAAGACCCTGCGCTTCCGTAATACTCATTTTCCACATTGTCGTAAGTTTCAAGAGTTCCCGCCAGAATGACATATTTTCCGCTTTCGGTATAGGAATAAATATCGTCCCTGTCAAGCTCGGCATATGTCTTTTCGGATGTACCCACCGTCTTTATATAAAAATCATTGTTTTGGTTTTCGTACCTGATGTAATACAGCGGCTCATTATTTTCGTTCATATGATCCCGTACAGCACGTATCCCGTTTCGTTCATTTTCGGACAGGCGTTCATATTCATCGGCAGAAACATATATATTTTTTATCATATTAAGTGTGACAGTATCACCTTCCGAGAGCTTTTGAGCCTCATCGGCAAATGCGTATTCATTTTCGGGAACAAGTAAAGCATAACCGCCGCTTTCCGTAAGCTCATCATATGCTGCGGGCGGCTTTCCGTCAAAAAGCTTTTCGTATGAAATACGGTCATAATATACCACATCTGCCATATATTTTTCTTTATCATTTTCAGTTCTTGCCGAACCGCTCCTTGAAATGTTCGTGGAAACATTACTGAAATAACCGCAGCTTTCCAGCTTTTCCATACCGCTTCTGTAGGTCGTGTTCGTATCGGTATTATTTACATAGTGTACCTGAAGATCTTCCTCGCCAAATCCCTCCGTCATTATTTCACCGAAGGATTTTTCAAATATATCAGTTACAGTGCTTATGCCCGCAAAAAGTACGATAGAAAACGTCAGTGACAGCACGGTTATGATAAATCTTTTTGGCTGACGGAGATTGTTTCGGGAAGCCATTTTTCCCTTCCAGCCGAAAACCGTACCGAAAAGCGAGAACCTCTTCACCTTTTTTACCGTATTGCTCCTGTTGCTGATAGCCCGGATAGGAGACATCCTGATCACTCTCATACCCGTTCCGTAAGCGGATAAAAGGACCCATAAAAGACCTGTCACTGCTGCTATGACCATATACAGCGGCTCAATGTGGAAATGCACCAGCTGTGCAGCCTTTTCGGAGGTGAGATACAGATCGGCTATTCCCGCAGACAATACCGCACGATAAGCAGCATAGCCCAGTCCTGTGCCGATGATCATTCCCGCAGGCACTCCCACTGCCGAAAGCATAAGCCCCTCCAGAGTAATGATCTTTACTATCTGTCCCGGTGCCGCACCTATTGATTGGAGCACGCCGAACTGACGCTCACGTTCCTTTGAGCTGATCTCAAATGCAGTATCAATGACCATTCTCAGCATTATGATGAAAAAAAGCACAACGATGTAAAACATAGAAAACAGCACTGCCATATTCGCTCTTGAATTAAGATCCACCATATCGAACATTACAAGCACCGAATTGACATTCAGTTCAAAGTCCCCCTCAAGCCGTTCAGCCAGCTTGTAGGAATAGCTTGGGTCGCCCTCCATGACCTCTCCGATGTACTCTGTGAACATAATACGCACTGTTTTTGTGCCGTTCTCCTCAATAATTTCAAGCTTGCCCATATCACCCACATAGTCCGAAACGATCCGTACCTGTTCATCATCAAGCTTTCTGAGTTCCATATGATAAGGCTTGTCATCATAGCAGGCGTCGCGTATAATATTCATAAAGGTTGAAAAACAGGTGAAAAGCATAGTCATAAGAGCCAGCGCCGCAGCGATGCTGCATACAGTAAGCACCGAATGACGCTTCTGAGTCGTTATGTACCGCTTAGCCATCATTCTTTCAAACATCAGATGACACCCCCATACCTGTCAGCTTGTCATCTGTTATCTTTCCGTCTGAAATGGTGATTATCCTGTCGCATTTCAGAGCGATATTCTCATCGTGTGTTATTATCAGCATAGTCTGATTCATTTCCCTGTTCGATCTGCGGAGGAGGTCAATTATCTCTGCGCTGCTGCGGCTGTCAAGATTTCCCGTAGGTTCGTCCGCAAGTATTACACCGGGAGATGTGAACAGAGCACGTCCGATAGATACCCTCTGCTGCTGACCGCCCGAAAGCTGTGAGGGAAGATGATACCGCCGTTCCCTGAGCCCTAACATATCAAGCAGCTTTTCAAGCTGAGCCTTATCAGGCTTTCGTCCGTCCATTATCAAGGGAAGAGTAATGTTTTCTTCGGCATTAAGAACAGGGATAAGGTTGTAAAACTGATATATCAGTCCCACCTGACGGCGGCGGAACACAGCAAGGTTTTTCGCATTCTGAGCGAAAACATCCTGACCGTCCAGCAGGACCTTTCCGCTTGTGGGACGGTCAACACCGCCTATAATATGCAGCAGCGTAGATTTTCCCGAGCCTGACGGACCCACCACGGCTGTCATCTGACCCTTTGGAACGGTAAATGACACATTATCCAGCGCCCTTACTTCATTCTCGCCCTTTCCGTAGGTCTTGCAGAGATTTTCTATTCTTAATAGTTCCATATTTTCTATCATACCTTTCGGAGCATTTTTGTTTATCAATATTATATCATACTTTAATAACAATTTCATTTCTCTTATCTTACAATATAGTAATAAACGAAAATTTTATTGAAAAAATGTTCCCTGTATGTTATAATTATGCTGGTATAAATAAGGAGAGCGATAACAATGAACTCAATTTTAATTATAGAAGATGACGACTCACTTGCCCGCAGCCTGATACAGTTTCTGACCGCCGAAGGCTTTAATGTTAAACACAGCTCAGGTCAGAAAGCAGGTATGCAGATCTTTCTTTCCGAAAATATTGACTGCGTGCTGCTGGACGTTTCATTGGAGGACGGAAACGGCTTTTCAGTCTGTAAGGCGATAAGAGAAATTTCACAGGTCCCGGTGATATTTCTCACAGCCTCAGCAGACGAAGGCTGTACAGTGGCAGGCTTTGAGGTAGGGTGTGATGATTATATCAGCAAGCCCTTCCGCCCCCGTGAGCTTGTGGCAAGGATACAGAATGTTATACGGCGGCATAGTTCCGAAACTCCGCCGCTCCTGAAATGCCGCAATATAACAGCCGATCCTGCAAGAGGACTTGTTACAAAAAACGGAAACGAAATATTCCTGTCAGCCCTTGAATACCGCCTGCTGCTGCTGTTTTTGTCAAACAAGGGTAAGCTTCTGACACGAGATCAGCTTGCAGATGAACTGTGGACCGTATCGGGAGAATTTATAGGGGACAATACTCTGAACGTGTATATCAAGCGTCTGCGGGACAAGATAGAAGATGACCCGCAGCACCCGGAGATACTTAAAACTGTTCGTGGGCTGGGCTACAAGGCGGTGGATATATGACGCCGGAAAAACGCTCCCTGATATTTCAGCTTATAATAATCGCAGTCGGAACTGCTGTCTGCTGTATGATAGATCTGCGGGCAGCCATAGTTATGCTTACTTCAGCACTGCTTATGCTGCTTGTGCAGCATTACACCGAGAAAAAAAGAAATAAAAGGATACTTGAGCTCTGTGATGAAATAGATAAAATTCTCCACGGAGCCGAGACGGTAAATTTTGATGATTTCCGTGAAGATGAACTGAGCATACTGTCAGCAGAGATACATAAAATGACTATCCGTCTCCGAGAACAGAACTCTGCATTAAAAAATGAAAAGGTCACAATGAAAGTGGCGCTGGAGGATATGTCTCACCAGCTTCGCACTCCGCTCACTTCTATGATGCTTATCCTTGAAATGCTCCGTGATCCCGAGCTGTCCCGAATTGAGCGTATGCGCCATATCCGTGAGATGACTTCTCTGCTCTCGCAGATGCAGTGGATACTTGAAACGCTTCTGAATATTTCACGTATGGAGGCAGGCGCAGTTACTTTCCGTAAACAGGATATAAATGCTGCTGAGCTTATACGAAATGCAGCGGATTCCATAGCAATTTCCCTTGAACTTAAAGGCGTTGCTCTTATAACAGATCCGGAAAACGATATTCATTTTACCGCCGACAATGAGTACTGTACCGAGGCGCTTATCAACATACTGAAAAATTGTATGGAGCATACCCCCGAGGGCGGAACAATAACTGTACGGGCATATTCAAACCCGCTTTATAAGTGCATAACCGTTTCCGACACAGGCAGCGGCTTCACACCGGAAGCATTGCCGCACATTTTTGAACGCTTCTATCACGATAACCGAAAAAGCGGTTTCGGAATAGGACTTGCCTTTGCACGTTCTGTAATTACATCTCAGAACGGAAGCTTGCAGGCAAGAAATTCTCCGCAGGGCGGAGCTGAGTTTGAATGGCGGATCTTTTCAGACGCGAAATAAAAGCAAGTTCGAGTATCATTTTCAAAGAAAAAAACACTTGATACTGTTAACGTGATAATATATTGGAGCAGCCGGATCAATACTATTGTTATTGGAAGAGAAGCGTTCTTTTCCAAAGTTATTTTCCTCCTTTTTTTGAAATTTTTTATCATCAGCATCACTTTACCTATACGCATTATCAACGCCACAGTTAACATAACTAAAGCTGCCGTACAAGCAATGGAACATATTTTAATGCAGCTTCAAAAAAGAATGCTATCCACCGTCTATATCCATAGAACAATTGGTTACCGGTAGAAAAATGCATTTTGATCTAAACATGATCAGCGGGCAGGAATAGTCTGTCCGCTTTTTGTTTTTTTCAGCAATTTGGCACAGAATTCCCAATTATGAACAAAATGCAAGTTTATAATTTGCAAAATGCATATTTTACAGAATTTCCCTGATATTTACCGTAATATATCTGATTTTTGCGGTAGCAAACGGTGGATTTTTATGGTATATTTTATTTGCAAAAGAAAAATCCGTATAAAGGATATGCAAAAAGTTCTGCGAAAGGGGAAGCCCTATGGATAATTACGTTATAACCATTGCCCGAGGCTTCGGCAGCGGAGGAAAGCATATCGGAATGGCGCTTTCAAAGCGGCTGGGCATTCCCTGCTACGACAGCCAGATACTTGCAATGGCTTCGAATTACAGCGGCATAAGCAAGGATCTGTTCGTTCAGGTGGACGAAAAGCTGAGAGGCTATCATCTCCTTAAACGGCTGATGAAAACTCCCAACACCGACGAGGTGGTGCAGCCCACCGACAAAAGCTTCATTTCCGACGTGAACCTCTACAACATTCAGGCGAGGATAATCAAGGAGCTGGGAAAGAACCAGTCCTGCATTATAATCGGCAAATGCGCAAATCACGTTCTCCGTGATTATGACAATGTGGTCAGCGTGTATGTGGAGGCTCCCAGGAAGGACTGTGTGGAGTCTATCGTAAATCTCCTCGGAGTCACTGAGGACGAGGCAAACAAGCTCATCTATCAGACCGACAGATACAGGGCTGATTACTACAAATACTACACAGGCGGCGAGAACTGGACAAATCCCGTTCTCTACGATATGACCCTCAATACCGCCCGTATCGGCAGAGACAAATGCGCCGAGCTTATTGTGGAATACCTTAAAATAAAGCTTGGCAGCGACATTCTCGATAAAAAGGGAACTGTGGAAAATGACAAGGCGCTTGCAGCCCTCAATTTAATTTAATTTCGGCAACGGAGCCGACGGAGATGTGGAAAGAGTCTCCGCCGGCTTTTTTGTATATCTGCAATTTGCATTTATAAGGAGAGGAAAATTTATGAAAAAGTTCAGTATGAAAATGATAGCCGCTTTTGCTGCGGCAGGAATGATGGCTATGAGCCTTGCAGGCTGCGGCGGCAGCGCAGGCACATCGTCGGGCGGCTCGGAAAGCACAGGCGGAGCTGCTTCGGGTGAGGATACCGTTAAGGTGGGACTTCTCCACTCTCTCACAGGCTCCATGGCAATAAGCGAGAAGGCTGTAAGAGACGCAGAGGTGCTTGCGATCGAAGAGATAAATGCCGCAGGAGGCGTTCTCGGCAAGCAGATAGTATATGTTGAAGAGGACGGCGCTTCCGAGCCTTCCACATTCGCAACAAAGGCTGAAAAGCTGGTGGACAGCGAAAAGGTAAAGACAGTTTTCGGCTGCTGGACATCTTCTTCAAGAAAGGCTGTAAAGCCCGTATTCGAGGATTACAACTCCCTGCTCTGGTATCCCGTTCAGTATGAGGGCATGGAGCAGTCGCCCAACATCGTTTACACAGGCGCAGCTCCCAATCAGCAGATAGTTCCCGCTATCGAATATCTCATCGACAAGGGCTACAAGAAATTCTTCCTTTTAGGCTCGGATTACGTATTCCCCAGAACCGCAAATATGATAATCACCGCTCAGGTGAATGCCGCAGGCTGTGAGGTCGTAGGCGAGGAATATGCGGATATGGACCAGACCGATTTCGCCGCTATCATCGGCAAGATAGAAGCCGCTCAGCCCGAGGTCATCATCAACACATTAAACGGCACAGGCAACGTTTCCTTCTTCAAGCAGATGGCTGAGAAGAACTACACCAGCGCAAACTATATGACAATGTCCTTCTCCATTGCGGAGGAAGAGGTTGCGACCATCGGCGCAGATATCCTCAAGGGTCATATGGTCTCCTGGAACTACTACCAGACCACCGAGACCGATGTGAACAAGGCATTTGTTTCCGCTTACAAGGCAAAGTTCGGCGATACAAGAGTTACCTCCGACCCCGCAGAGGCAGCATATGACGCTGTTTACCTCTGGAAGGCAGCCTGCGAAAAGGCAGGAAGCTTTGAGGTAGACGATGTGCTTGCAGCTATCCGCACAGGCGAGATCTCCTTTGACGCTCCCGAAGGCACAGTTACCATCAATGGTGAGAACCAGCACCTTACCAAGCCTGTAAGAATTGGCGAGGTAAAAGAGGACGGTCTTATCTACGAGGTATATTCAACGCCCTCCGCAGTTGACCCCGACCCCTATCTCACCACCTATGATTGGGCTGTTGCAGCAGGCATTCAGCCTATCGAATAAAATCTACCGATAAATGTTCCGGGGGGAGCACACCCTCCTTCGCTCCTCCCGGATATTTCATAAGCTTCGGAATAATATCCGATATTTCGGCGCTTATTCCGAAGCTTATGAATTTCCCCCCGAAAGGATGAGTATTTCTATGGAACAGTTTATCACCACCCTGTTCAACGGACTGAGCCTCAGCTCCATAATACTTCTCACGTCCTTAGGACTTGCTGTTACCTTCGGACTTATGAGAGTTATCAATATGGCTCACGGTGAATTTGTTATGATAGGAGCCTATACGACCTATGTGGTGCAGCAGATATTCGTGAAATTTCTGCCCGAAAGCGTAAGGGATATTTACTACATAGTTTCCATTCCTGCGGCATTCGGTGTGGCGTTTCTGCTGGGAAGTCTCCTTGAGAGATTTGTCATCTCAAGGCTTTACGGCAGAGAGATAGACAGTCTCCTTGCCACCTGGGGAATAAGCCTTATCCTCCAGCAGGCGGCAAGAAGCATTTTCGGCACTCAGGGCGTGAATGTCACCGCTCCCTCCTTCCTTAAAGGCGGCATAGAAATAGGCGGCTGCACATTTTCCTATAACCGCATTTTCATTTTCGTAATGGTGCTGCTCTGCCTGCTTATGGTATGGGTTATAATGTACAAGTCAAACTTCGGCAGACAGATGAGAGCGGTTATGCAGAACAGACCTATGGCGCAGTGTATGGGAATAAATTCCAGACGCGTGGATAATATCACCTTTGCTCTCGGCTCGGGTCTTGCGGGAATTGCAGGCTGCTCGGTGGCTTTACTCGGCTCCATTGACTCCACCGTGGGACAAAGCTACATCGTAAATTCCTTTATGGCTGTAGTTCTGGGCGGCGTGGGCAAGCTTGCGGGCACCGTTTTAGGCTCTGCAATTATCGGCTCGGCAAGTATTTTCACCGAAAATTACACCTCGTCCACCATTGCAAAGGCGATCGTTCTTCTTATAGTTATCGTATTTCTGCAGAAGCGTCCTCAGGGTCTCTTCGTTATCAAGAGCAGAAACCTGGACGAATAACAGGGAAAGGAGTTTTCTCACGTGAAAGATATGCTTAAAAAGCAGGGCAGCAATATCTGCTTTGCATTCATAGTTCTTCTCCTCGCCCTGGTTCCCGTAATGTTTTCGGCAGGGCTGATGAACAGCTCAACGGTGCTGTTTCTGGGCAAATGCATAGCGTTTGCGGTGGTGGCAATGGGTCTTGACCTTATCTGGGGCTACACGGGTATACTGAGCCTCGGTCACGGACTTTACTTCGCTCTTGGCGGCTATGCAATGGCGATGTATTTAAAGCTCCAAAGCACAGGCGGTAAGATAACCGATTTTATGCACACAGGCGGACTTGATGAGCTGCCTCTTGTGTGGAAGCCCTTTCTGAACCTTCCTCTCTCCATTATTATGATAATACTTGTTCCTGCGGTCGTTTCGGGGGTTATCGGGTATTTCATATTCAAGAGCAGAGTCAAGGGCGTTTACTTCTCCATTATTTCACAGGCGCTCACATGGGCGGCGTATTCCATGTTCATTGCTCTCTCGCCCTACACCAACGGAAACGTGGGCATTACCGAGATAAAGTCTGTTTTCGGCAGCATCAAGGGTGACGCCAACAGGGGCAATATGTTCCTGCTGTTTTACATCTCCCTGGGCATAATGGTACTTATCTATGCCCTCTGCAAATTCCTTGTGGGAAGAAAATTCGGCAAGCTCCTTATCGCCATCAGAGACGGTGAGAACCGCACTTATTTCTCGGGCTACAGAGTAAGCCGCTACAAGACCTTTGTATATGTTCTGTCCGCTGTTATCGCAGCTGTTGCAGGTGCGGTATTCGTAAACTTCAACGGCAGCATTACCCCTTCTCAGATGACTATAGCTTATTCCATCACCATGGTAATATGGGTGGCTATCGGCGGCAGAGGAACCATAATCGGCGCAGTCATCGGTGCATTTCTCATCAATCTCTGCGAGTATAATCTCAGCTCGGGAGCAATGGTGGAGGTATGGCAGTACCTTATCGGCGCACTGTTCTGCATTACCATTCTTTTCTTTAAGGGCGGCATTGTGGGATTTGTAAAGGACCATTTCCTCGGCGATAAGAAAGCTGCCCCCGCAAAACAGGCAAAGACGGAGGAAGTAAAAGTATGAGCAGTGAAAATATTCTTGAAATAAAAAACATCTCCGTATGCTTTGACGGCTTCTATGCCCTTACAGATGTGCGTACAAACGTGAAGCGCCACACGGTGCATTTCTTCATCGGTCCCAACGGCGCGGGCAAGACCACTCTCCTTGACATTATCTGCGCAAAGACCAAGCCTACCGCGGGAAATATCATGTATTACCCCGAGGGCAGAGAGCCTGTAAGACTTACGGGTATGAAGGAGTACAAGATAGTGGAGGAGGGTATCGGAAGAAAGTTTCAGGTGCCGTCGGTGTTTGTAAATCTTACGGTGCTTGACAATATGATACTTTCCCTCAAGGGTCACAAGGGAATTTTTGACTCCATTTTCGGCAAGCCCTCAAAGGAGGATATGGAGAATATCGACAGCGTTCTCGAAAGAGTGGGGCTTGCGGATAAAAAGGACGTGAGGGCAGGCAGCCTGGCACATGGTCAGAAGCAATGGCTTGAGATAGGTATGCAGCTTGTGTCAAAGCCCGAGATAATCATGCTTGACGAGCCTGCGGCGGGAATGGGCAAGCCCGAGACCTTCCGCACGGGCGAGATACTCAAGGAGATAAAGAAGGAATGTACCGTTATCGTCATTGAGCACGATATGGATTTCGTAAAGCAGGCGGCGGATATCGTTACCGTTCTCCACGAGGGAAAGATCCTTATGGAGGGCAATATTTCCGATGTGCTGGCGGACAAGACTGTTCAGGCGGTTTATCTGGGCAGAGGTGCGGAGTGATCTCACGAATTAAAGTCAAAGGGTTGATTTTTGATGCTGAAAATTCAGAATGTTGATTCATACTACGGCGAGAGCTGTGTTATAAAGGGGCTTTCCTTTGAGGTGCCTAAGGGGAAGATAGTAAGTCTTATCGGCAGAAACGGCGTTGGCAAGACCACTACGCTCAAAAGCATTATGGGACTTGTGAAAACTCCCTCGGGCAGCATTATGATGGACGGGCAGGAAATGATAAAGCTGCCCGCTTACGAGAGAGTACGTCTCGGTATCGGCTATGTTCCCCAGGGAAGAGACATTTTCCCGCAGATGACGGTGCAGGAGAATATTGAGCTGGGACTCCAGCCAAAGGGCGGCAAGGGGACTGTTCCCGATTACATTTATGACCTGTTCCCCATTCTTCCCAAGTTTGCAAAAAGAAAGGGCGGCGACCTTTCGGGCGGTCAGCAGCAGCAGCTTGCCATTGCAAGGGCGCTGGCGGCAGACCCGAAAATAATCATTCTCGACGAGCCTACAGAAGGCATACAGCCCTCCATCATTCAGGATATCGGTGCTGCCATACGGAAGATAAACGAATGGAAGGGGATCACCGTGCTGCTTGTGGAGCAGTATCTTGATTTTGTTCTCGAGAACGCCGAGCAGATATATGTTATGGAAAAAGGCGAGATAGTTTTCAAGGGCGGCAGGAACGATGCCGACCATGATACTGTAAGGCAGCTTATGACAGAATAATTACCAATGCCTTTCTCATCTCGACAGACTGTGACCCGGGAGAATTTTTCTTCCGGGTCTGTTTTTTTTTCTGAAAAAAATTTTATAAAAGGACTTGACAAAATGGTACAAATGTGCTATAATATATTTCAGAACTAAAGTTTCGAATTTATTCCTCTATCCATATGTTCATATCCACAAGTCCCTCTATCCCGTTAACTACTCCCGAGCAGGAATACTGCCACATTTTGTAGTCATAGGTGAAATTGCAGGTGCGGTTGTAGTCCGCAAGCCAGAGGGGTATGTCCGAAAGCTCGCCCATATCATAGCGGAATATGGCGGTGTTGATGGTGGAATAATACATCGGCTCATAGCCCGCTTCTTTCACTCTGTCGCAGAAGGCACGGCAGCAGGCGGTCTGTATCTCTCCTGCCATGCCGTCGGTGCGTGCAGGGTCCTCGTCGGTGGGGAATTCCCAGTCGAACACCACGGGGAAGGTAAGCTCCGCGCCTGTTTCCGAGATGAGGGATATGACATATTCCGCTTCTTCCAGAGCTTCCTCGGGGGTCAGCGCCTGGGAGAAGAAATACACGCCCGTTTCTATCCCGGCTGCCCTTGCGCCTTCGAGATTTCTTCTGAAATATTTATCCTCGGTCATCTTTCCTGTTTCATAACCTCTGTAGCCTATGCGGAGCATGGCAAATTCCACGCCGTCAGCCTTCACCGCCTGCCAGTCAATGTCACACTGATAGGAGGATACGTCAATGCCGAAGCGGCTGCGCTTGTTTCCGCTTTCGTCATACAGGGTCTTATGCTTCTTTTCGTCCGTTTCAAGGAGGGTCATATCATAATCGTTAAACGCTGCGCCCTTTATTTCGGGGTATTCTATTACGTCTATGCCGTTATCGTATATGTAGACCGTGTTTTCATCGCGGACAGCTGCCGTTTCAAGAATAGCTTCCGTTTCGGGAACAGCAGTCTCAAGAGCCGCATTAAGACGGGATATTTCCGCTTCTGCCACAGTTGCCGACGCTCTGAGGCTTTCATTGTCTTTACTTAGCCCTGAGGCTCTGGCGATAAACAGGCAGGTGGTCCCGAGAGTCAGAACGGTCATTGCCGACAGGATAATGCAGGGGGCTGTAAGGGGATTTTTACTCACTTTTATTCTCCTTTTATTTTGATATGGCGATAAGGGGTATGGTCATTTCGTCCTCGGTAAGTCCTGCATGGCTGCCCTTGAATTTTGATTCGGTGTTCACTATCTCTGTATCTCCGATGGCTATGGCGAGGAAATCTCCAAGCATTCTTTCAAGCTTCGGGTGGTTTTGCCCTGTGCCTAAAAGCTGCTTTTGGAGCAGTTCTTCCTTTGTGAGCAGGATAAATTCGTCTCCGAAATGCTCGTTAAATGCCGATCTGAAGCGATCTTTCATTCCCTCTTTTACAAAGAGATCCAATGCTCGGGGCTCCATTGAGGGCATACGAACAAGACATTCGGTGAGGTCGGGGTAATCGGTCAGGAGCTTGTTTTTTATATTTATATGCCCGTGGTCGGCGGTGACTATGAGCAGGGTATCCTCAAGCTCAGCGGCAAGCTGCCGGGTGGTTTTTTCCATATCCGAAAGAAGCTGCGTTATATCCTCGCCGTCAACGCCGCTTTTATGCATTGTGCAGTCAGGCTCGTCCCAGTAGGCATAGATGTAGGTCCTGTTTGGTTCATGGCAATGCTTTTTTATATTGTTGCACAGCTCGCTGTAGGTCTGGGGACGCTCTCCCCAGAATTTTGCAAGGTAATAAGCGCTCACCCCTGTTTTACTTATCCTGTCACGGATATTTTCATAGGGGACATATGTCCATGCGGGGTCAATATCAAGCTGCTCGCCCGTATCGCCGTCTGTGCCGAAAAAATACACGATGTTCCTGTCAAGCTCCTCAAAATAGCCCGTCCAGCCAAGCCATGCCGACTGATTGGGGAAAAGTCCGCTGTCTATGGCTGTGGTGGCGGCGACGGTTGTGGGCGGAAAGGTGGAGGAGTATTTGGTTATGAGATGCTGACGGAAAAAGCCGTTTTCCGACAGGTGCTTTTCAATTGAGCTTGCGCCCATTCCGTCAAGGAGTATGACAACCACGTTTTTATAGGGCTTGTTTAAAAGCATATCTGCCTTCGGAAGAGTGGGATTGGGCGGCTCTATGCCGTAATATTTAAGCAGCGAACAGGCTAAATTCGCTATGCTGCTTTTGTAGTCGGGATATTTTATGTTCATAGGGCGGTATCTCCTTAAAGCTTCTTTGACAGGTAGAGTACAAGGTCATCGTCATTTGTGTAAATGGTATCATAGGGGGTGCATACTTTATCCTTGTACCAGACTCCCGAGCCGTCGGGGATATAGCCCCTCTTCACGTACATTCTCTGTGCGCTGCCGTATCCGCTGTGCAGTCCCACTCCGAGATATACGGTATGGGAATACTCTGCGGCTATCTTTTCGGCTATGTCCATAAGCTTGCTGCCGATACCCTTTCTGCGGTATTTTTCAAGCACTCCGAAGTCAACTATTTCGGGATATCCCTTTCCTCCGAATGCGCCCCACTGGGAATTGGGATAAACGTTTATATATCCTGCAATTTTTCCCTTATATTCCGCTGCAAGGGCTATGGCTCTGCCCTCAGAACTGTCTTTGAGCCTCATTTCGTATTTTTCGGGAGTACTGTCCCAGCCCTGCGCGATCTCTTCCTCAGTAATTGGCTGAATGTCGCTCTGCATTAAGTCACGTATAGTTATTTCATTATCACGATAATATATCATATTCGTCCTCCCCGTTTCTTTTTTATTTATTATATCAGACAAGCAGGGTTATGTCAACATAACACAAAAACCGCCCTCGTATCCCACATCAAAGTCGGATACAAGAACGGTTTGTCTCAGGGAGATGGCGGACGGGGCTTCAGGGACAAACCCTGTCCGCCTGTGAGTATTTGCACACGTTTGACCGTATGCAGCAGAAAATAGAAGTAAGCGTGGTAATATACGGCTCAAATGCAAACAGCGCTCCCCGTAACGGGCAGCGCTGCCTTTATTGATATTAAACTCTGAACATAAGATCGCCGTATGTGGGGAAGGGCCAGATGGTCTCGGGAGTGATGGTCTCAAGCTCGTCTGCCACTGCTCTCAGGCTCTGCATTGCTGCAAATACTGTTTCTCTGTAGTATCTTGCGGTTGCCTCAGCATCGCCTGCGTCGCCTGCGCCGATAAGCTTTGTATCAAGCTCGTCGATGGCTTCGGAAATGCCTGCGTTAAGTGCGGATACCTTGTCAGCAAGCTTCTTCTCAAGGTCTGCGGATACGCCTGCGGACTTCTTGGAGTTTACGCTGTCGCAAAGCTCCTTGGCAAATTCCATACCTGCGGGCAGGATCTGCTTCTTTGCCATATCAAGCATTGTGAGAGCTTCGATATTGATGACCTTGGAGTAGTTCTCAAGAATGATCTCGGTTCTGGACTCAAGCTCGGTCTTTGTATATACCTTGAACATCTCGAACATCTTGACGTTCTTATCATCTGTGTAATGAGGAACTGCGTCAACGGTGGAAATGTAGTTGGGGAGTCCTCTTCTTGCTGCTTCCTCTACCCAGCTTGCGTCATAGCCGTTGCCGTTGAAGATAACTCTCTTGTGCTTCTTGATGGTCTCAACAAGGAGCTTGTTGAGCTCGGAGGTGAAGTCTGCTGCACCCTCGAGTCTGTCGGCAAATTCCTTGAGGGAGTTTGCTACGATGGTATTGAGTATGCAGTTTGTGCAGGCAATGGTCTCGGAGGAGCCAAGGCTTCTGAACTCGAACTTGTTGCCTGTGAATGCAAAGGGAGATGTTCTGTTGCGGTCGGTGGTATCCTTGGGGAAGTTGGGGAGCGCCTCAACGCCGATAACAAATTCCTCGTTGGCACCGGACTTTATCATTTCGCCTGTCTCAAGGGCATCGAGTATCTGCTGGAGCTCGCTGCCTACAAAGATGGACATAATTGCGGGAGGTGCTTCGTTTGCGCCCAGACGGTGGTCGTTGCCTGCGGAAGCAACGGAAAGTCTCAGCAGGTCAGCGTTTTCATCAACTGCCTTGATGATAGCGGCAAGGAAGGTAAGGAACTGGATATTGTCCTTGGGGTTCTTGCCGGGGTCGAGAAGGTTCTGACCGTCATTTGTGGAAATGGACCAGTTATTGTGCTTACCGGAGCCGTTAACGCCTGCAAAGGGCTTCTCGTGGAGGAGACATACAAGACCGTGCTTGAGAGCTACCTTCTTCATGATCTCCATTGTAAGAGCGTTCTGGTCGGCTGCTACGTTTGATGTTGTAAAGATAGGAGCCATTTCGTGCTGTGCGGGTGCGACCTCGTTATGCTCGGTCTTGGAGTAAATTCCAAGCTTCCACAGCTCCTCGTCCAGCTCGGTCATATAATCATGAACTCTTGTCTTGATATTTCCGAAGTAGTGGTCCTCAAGCTCCTGACCCTTGGGTGCCTTTGCGCCGAAGAGTGTTCTGCCTGTGTAGATAAGGTCCTTACGCTGGTCGTAAAGCTTCTTGTCTACAAGGAAGTATTCCTGCTCGGGTCCTACGGTGGTGGTTACTCTTGTTGCCTTGGAGCCGAAAAACTTCAGAACTCTTACTGCCTGCTCGGAAATTACCTCCATTGAACGGAGAAGAGGTGTTTTCTTATCAAGAGTTTCGCCTGTGTAGGAGCAGAATGCTGTGGGTATGTAGAGGGTCTTATCCTTGATAAAGGCAGGAGATGTGGGGTCCCATGCTGTATAGCCTCTTGCCTCGAAGGTGGCTCTCAGACCGCCTGAGGGGAAGGAAGAAGCGTCGGGCTCGCCCTTGATAAGCTCCTTGCCGGAAAATTCCATTATTACCTTGCCGTCGTCTGTGGGAGAGATAAAGGAATCGTGCTTCTCGGCGGACAGACCGGTCATGGGGTGGAACCAGTGGGTATAGTGGGTAACGCCCTTTTCCACTGCCCAATCCTTCATGGTTGCGGCGATAACGTCCGCTACATCGGGATCGAGAGCTGTTCCCATTGTCTTTGTTTTAAGCAGGGACTTGTACACATTCTTAGGAAGTCTCTGCTTCATTGTTTCCTCGTTAAAAACGTTGCAGCCGAAATAATCGGGCACGTTCTTAATTCCCTGAACTGTTGACTCTGACATATTATATTCCTCCCAATTCATCAAAAACAAAAGACGCCGAAGCACAGCTCACGAAATGAGCTGTTCCTCGGCGCCGTTGCCTTTGAATTATTAACTTGTTTCTGAGTACAGTATTATAATACACTATATCTTCTTGTTTGTCAAGAGCTTTTTTGAAATTTTTGCAAGTTTTATAAATTATCCTGCATTTTATGGCAGATTTTTCATATTTCAGACTATTATTTCAGGCAAAATATGAATTTGCTGCTATGATTTATTTCAAAAAGCTTACGGCAGCAGACGGTTAAGGTCTCTGGGGAACATGGAAGCCTGACGGACATTCTGTGCGCCGATAAGCTTCATTACCAGTCTCTCAAGGCCAATTCCCAGACCGCCGTGAGGGGGGAGTCCGTACTTATGGCTCTCAAGGTAGCTCTTGAAATCGTCGGGGTCAAGTCCCTGAGCCTTCATCTTTTCTATCTGCTCGTTGTAATCGTGGATACGCTGACCGCCTGTGGTTATCTCAAGTCCTCTGAAAAGAAGGTCGAACTTGCAGGCTGTTCTGGGGTCCTCCCTGTCGTTCATTGCATAGAAGGGAGGCTTGGAGGAGGGGAAGTTAGTTACGAAGATGAACTCGGTGCCGTAGTTTTCCTTGGCATAATTGCAGAGGAATACCTCGTCCTCGGGCTCAAGGTCGAACTTGTTCTTTGCCTTGCTGCCCTTGATGAGTGCAACTGCGTCCTCAAACTTTATGGCGGGTATCTCAGTCACCTCGGGGATATCTGCGCCGAGAATGTTTATCTCCTGGGCATAGTTTTCCTTGAGATAATCCATAAGATAACGGAGCATTGCGGTCTCCATATTCATAACGTCGTACATATCGTTTATGAAGCCCATCTCAAAGTCAAGACCGATATATTCGTTAAGGTGACGGGAGGTGGAGTGGCGCTCTGCGCGGTAAACGGGCGCTATTTCGAAAACTCTGTCAAAGAAAGCCACCGCTGCCTGCTTATAGAACTGAGGAGACTGATTGAGGAATGCCTCATTATCAAAATAATCGAGACGGAAAATATTTGCACCGCCCTCTGCGCCCTGGGCTACTATCTTGGGGGTGTGTATCTCGGTGAATTTATTCTTTATCATAAACTCTCTGAAGCCCGAAACTACGCCCTCCTGGAACTTGAAAACCGCTCTCTCGACGGGGTTTCTGAGAGAAACGCTTCTGTTGTCAAGGTTTACGTCAAGGCTGCAGCCAAGCTTTCTTGCGGAAACGTGGAGAGGATAATCATAATCGGGCTTATGGATAAGCTTTATGCCCGTAAGGGAAAGCTCAATACCGTTATAGGCTCTGTCATCGTTTTTCACAATGCCCTTTGCGGTCACAAAGCAGCCTTCCTTGATACCCTCAATGCTGTCGGGGCAGCTGTCGGGGGAATAGACCGTCTGGATAAGATATCTCGCAGTTCTGAGAATTACAAAGGCAAATCCGCCCATCTTCTTTACCTTATGAACGCAGGCGGAAATTTCGATCTCCTTGCCCTCGCTGCTTTTTGCTTCGGCAAGATCAAACTCGTTTATCAGCGTTTTTCCGTCGATTTTCTCCATTTAGAATTACCATCCTTTCTGAGCCTCATAAAAATACGAGACCCGTCCGAAAGTCCTTGCTTTCGGACTTCCCGGCAATGGGCACCGCCCTGCCGTCTTTTCCATAAAAATGATTATATCATACCTTTTGTCGGTTGTCAAGATGCTTATTCCATAAGCTTTTCGGTCACGGGGCCGAATTTTGATACTATATCTATAACATAGACTGTAAGCATTATCCAGAAGCTTACGCAGGATACCATTATCGGCAGGGTCCTTTTCCTGTGATACTCCGTGCTGCGGGGGAGCGATATGCCGCTGCGGGCAAGGAGTATGATGAGCGTTACCAAGCCTATAAGGAAAAATACGCCGAGAACGCACATCCAATAGGTATTTGCTGTCTCATCATCGGTAAGGAATGTGAGTATGCTGCAGGAAACGGCAAAGGTATTGATGAAAATATGTCCCGCTATTGGCAGCAGCAGCGAGCCTGTTTTTACTGCGGCATAGCCGAATACCAGTCCCACGCCGAAGCCCAGTATCGCCTGGATAAGGTTTCCGTGCATCAATCCGAAAATAAGGGCGGAGGCGAATATGGCAAAGTGCTGGCTGACGGTGCAAAGCCGCCTGAGCACAACGCCTCTGAACATAAGCTCCTCGCATATGGGAGCGAGTATGGCGCTGAGTATTATATCACAGACAAGATAGGGGACTGACAGATCCTCCGCCGACAGATACTCCTCCTTGATGGGAGAAAAGCCTGCCGCAAAGCAGCCGCCTATGACCACCTGCTGGAGTACTATGCTGACGGAATAGAACAGCATGACCATTCCGAAAAATGCAAATACTCTGCCTGCGGTTATGTCATCTGTGCGGAAATATTCGGAAAGCTTTTTCCTGCCTGCGCTTTTGTCATAAAGGAATATGCCGAAACAGAAAACGATGGAGGGCAAAGCCCCTGCTATGGCATAGGGAATGTCCACTATCTGGGTATTTTCTTCGTTTACCCTGAACTCATAGCCGAAAAGCATCATCATCACAAATATGATATTTGCAAGGACAACGGCTCCTATGGAGTGGATAATGGCTTCGGAAAATACCGTGCGGTAGTTCTGCCTGAGGGCTCGGCGCTCGTTTGGGGAAACGGGCGTATCGCTTCTGTAATATCCGCCGCCCATGGCATAGGGCTGATATGGGGGATACGGAGCGGGGCTTTGCTCCGGGCGGTTATTCTGATTTTCTTCCATTAAATGCTCCGTTCTCAGCCTACGTAGCGCATTACTCCGACTACCTTTCCGATTATTGTGCATTCATCGGAAATTATAGGCTGCATTGTGTCGTTTTCGGGCTGGAGACGGTAATGTCCGTCCTCCTTGTAAAAACGCTTTACTGTTGCTTCCTCATCGCCTACCATAACGGCTGCTATCTCGCCGTTGTCAACGTATTCGGACTTTTCAACGATAACGAAATCGCCGTCGAGGATGCCTGCGTTTATCATGCTCTCGCCTCTGATCTTGAGGGCGAAAAGCTCGCCTGTGTAGCTCTTGTTGGGCAGGAAGGATATGTATTCCGAAATATCCTCAAAGGCGGTCACAGGCTGACCTGCGGTGATGGTGCCCACAACGGGAAGTCTCATTATGCCGTTGCCCGCAAGCTTTACGGCACGGTTCTTGCCCTCTATCTTCTCAAGATAGCCCTGGTCTACAAGGAAATTTACATATCTTGCGGCTGTGGAGGTGGAGGCGATGTCAAGGTCGCGGCATATCTCTCTGATGGAGGGGGAATAGCCGTCCTCTGTTCTCTGCTTGATGTACTCGTATACCTTCTTGTGGATCTCTTTCATTTTCATAATGATCTTCCTTTCATATTTTGATAAATATTAGTTATACTTAGCCTTCAGCTTATCCAGAATAAGCCGGGCGCATTTATTTACGTCTCCGCAGCCCATTGTGATGATGAGGTCTCCGCTCTCGGCGTGTTCTGCGGCGTATTCGGCGCAAAGCTCAAAGTTTGCGTCATGCTCCTGCTCCCCGAACCACACGGCTCCGGGGACCTTTTCGCCGATGTCCTTGTCGTAAATGTTGTAGGTGTTTTTTTCGCGGGAGCCCATTATGGCTGTGATGATGCACCTTTCGGGAATGGAGAGCACCCGTATGAAATCATCAAGCAGCAGGGCTGTACGTGAGAAGGTGAAGGGCTGGAATACCGCCCAGACCTTATTAAATCCCATTTCTGCGGCGGCTCTCAGGGTGACCTCAAGCTCTGCGGGGTGATGGCCGTAATCGTCACAGACGGTTATGCCGTTTACCTCGCCGTACTTCTCAAACCTGCGCTTTGCTCCGCGGAAGCTGTCAAGACCTGCGGATATCATATCCTTGTCTGCTCCCGACAAATATGCAGCCGCTGCGGCTGCCACAGCGTTCAGGACATTGTGGATACCCGGGATATGGAGCTGTGCATGGGTAAACAGCTCGCCCTTATGATAGATATCAAACTCGGTGAGGAGCCCGCTTGCCTTGGTGACATTCTTCGGGTACCAGTCGTTTTCCTCGGAATTTCCGAAGGTGATTATTTCCTTGTCAAGTCCGCTTATGGCTTTGCGGGTGTTTTCATCGTCCCCGTTGGCGATTATCCTGCCTGCCATGGAGCAGAATTTATTAAAGGAGGCGATAACGTTGTCGAGGGTCTTGAAATAGTCAAGATGGTCGGCATCAACATTCAGCACAACGGCGATATCGGGTGACAGCTTCAGAAAATGGTCCACGAACTCGCAGGCTTCGCATACCATTGTATCGGAGGTGCCTACACAGCCGCTTCCGCCTATTATGGGCAGCTTTCCGCCGATATATGCGGTGATGTCCATACCGCCCTGCTTGAGTATCTGGGTTATCATGGAGGTAACGGTGGTCTTTCCGTGAGTTCCGCTTACGCAGACTGCATTTTTATACCAGGAGGTAACTATACCGAGAAGGTCGCTTCTCTCGAGGACGGGAACTCCGCTCTCCTTTGCTGCAATTAGCTCGGGGTTATCCTGCATAATTGCGGCGGTGTGGATTATAAGGTCAGCGCCCTTAATGTTCTCCGCACGCTGTCCGAGAAACACCTCTATGCCCATTTCGCGGACAGCTTTAAGGGTGTCCGTCTCGTTGTTGTCCGAGCCTGTTATGTGATATCCCTTGGCGTTTAGTATCTGTGCCAGAGGATACATTCCGCTGCCGCCTATGCCTATCATATGAATGTGATGCTTATCCTTTAAAACATCATCATCAAATTTACGCATATAGTTATTCAAAAGTTTCACCTCTGTTTATAAAATTTTAAGAGTCATATATTATAATTGAATTACGGATTGGAAAAACTTTCATTTTCCAATATTCTGAATATTGCAGCGCAGCGGAAACATACTACTATTATCCGAATGCCGCAGATTTTAAGGAGGACATATAAAATGACGATCACCGATATCAAGATCCGCAAGATCATTCCCGAGGGACGTCTGAGAGCTGTTATTTCCATCACTATCGACGACCAGATCGCTATCCACGACATCAAGGTAGTTCAAGGCGACGCAAGACTTTTCGTTGCAATGCCCAGCAGAAAGGACGAAAACGGCGTTTTCAGAGATATCGTTCACCCCATCTCTCCCGATGCAAGACAGTCCATTGAGGGTCAGATCCTTGACGCTTACACCCGCCACATCGAAATGATGCAGGCTGAGGCTGAAGCAGAGCAGGCAGGTCTTATCTGATTTTTAGGATATCATATGTCTCTCCCCCGTTTCTTATCGGAAACGGGGCTTTTTATTTGCCCTCGTCAATGAGCATTTTTGTTTTGAGCAGGGCTATCTGGGTCTTTGCGTCGGGTATTTCTCCACGCATGACCATCTGCACAGCCTCGTCAAGGGGTATGCGGAGCACGTCAAGATACTCGCCCTCGTCGGTATGGGCTTTCCCGAAGCTGAGCCCTCTCGCAAGATACATATGTATCTTTTCCGTAAGATATGCCACAGAGGGGTAGCAGACGCCCAGATAATCAAAGCTTTGGCACTTTGCCCCTGTTTCCTCCTCAAGCTCTCTGAGGGCGGCAGAACGGTGCTCTTCGCCTATCTCAAGCTTGCCTGCGGGTATCTCAAGAAGAGGCTCGCCGAAAGCGTATCTGAACTGGCGGACCATTATTACCTCATTTTCATCGGTAAGAGGAACAACGCATACGCCGCCCGAATGGATAACAAGCTCTCTGGGGGCTGTGGTGCCGTCCTCAAGCTCAACCATGTCCTTGCGGACGGTGATGATGCGTCCCTCGAACACGACTTCCTTTTCTATAGTTTTCTCACTTAAATGCATTTTTAAGCAAACCTCCGTAAATTTGAACGAAAAATCGCCCGATACAGCGAAAATCTGTTTCACTAAATTTATTATATCACATATTGAACAATTTAACAAGTCAAAATTCAGAATTTTTTTTATTTATTTCTGCTGATTTTTCTTGTTTTTTATTAGTAAAAATATTATAATAGTATATGTATATGTATTTTGAACGTACAGCCACACTTTTTGAGTAGGAGACTTTAAAGATATGGAAGAAAATTTAAACATTCAGGGTCAGCCCGATAATATCGGCTCAGAAGCAGAGCTGTCCTCCAATGGAGAACAGCCCTCGGGTGAGATGGACGTGAAAAAGATAAACGTGAACATCATCGACGGGGGACGGGACGGCTCAAATCTCAATGAGCCCAAGAAGAAAAACGAGTTTTGGAGCAAAACAGGCAGCTTTATCAGGTCAAAGAGAAGCTATATTTTTGCCTTTTTCATTCCCGTTGTGCTGCTTTTCGCCGCATATGCCTGCTTCGGCGTTCACCCCTTCGGGGATATGTCCGTGCTGGTGCTTGACCTGAACGGTCAGTATGTTTATTATTTTGAAAATCTCCGTGATATCCTCCACGGAAACGGCAGCCCCTTTATCTCCTGGAGCAGAAACCTTACGGGAGAGATAATGGGTATATTCGCATATTATCTGGCAAGTCCATTTACCCTCATTCCAATGCTGCTCCCCCGCTCCATGATGACCGAGTCTTTGCTTATAATGCAGCTTTGCAAGGTGGGCGCTGCTTCTGTGACCTTCAACTATTACCTCAGGCGCTCAAAGGGGAGCAAGGGCTCCACGGCTATGCTTTTCGGCATACTTTACTCTCTCATGGGCTATATGATAGTGCAGCTTATGAACCCCATGTGGCTGGACGGTCTTATCTATCTGCCTCTTATCGTCTACGGCATTGAAAAGATAATCGACGACAACAGCTGGCTCCGCTTTATCATTCCTCTTGCGCTTATGTATATGGCGCATTTCTACATCGGATGGATGATAACCTTCTTTTCTATTATCTATTTCCTCTATTACTATTTTGCAGGCAAGAAAAATTATACCCATTCCTTTAAGTCGTTTTTCTTTTCGGGTGTGAAATTTGCCGTGGGCGGCGTTATTGCGGCAATGTCCGCAGCCTGGGTGCTGCTGCCCCTTTATAACTCCCTGAAGCTTGGCAAATTTGAGTTTTCAAACCCCAGCTATGATCTCAAGACCCAGTTCGATTTCATTGATTTCTTTAAAAATCTCCTGCCCAATGTGTACGACACCTGCCGTCCCGAGGGCTCACCCGTTGTTTACTGCGGCGTGCTTACGGTCATACTTATCCCCCTGTTTTTCCTCAACAGCAAGATACGCTTCAGGCAGAAAATGGGTATGGGCGCTGTGCTTATGTCCGTTCTTCTGTCAATGTATCTCTCCACTGCCGACCTTGCTTGGCACGGATTTCAGGTGCCAAACTGGCTCCCATACCGCTACAGCTTCACCTTCAGCTTCATTCTCCTTGTGATGGCGGCTATGACCTTCGAGCGCCTTGAGGGCATTTCCGTAAAGGAAATAGGCGTTACGGGCTTCGGGCTTATGCTATATGCCTTCTATGTGGGCAGGCAGGACTTCAAGGGCGTTGACCTTGTTATGTCCGTATGGTATACGGTGATCTTTACACTTATTTACTGCATCGTTCTCAGAAGCATAAAAATGTCCGATAAGACAAAAAGAGCGGTCCTCACCTTTGTTATAGGCATTTTCACGGCAGGCGAGCTTTTCGGCTCCACCCTTTCCACTATGGAGGCTATCAACAAGGACGTTGTTTATTCAAAATACTCCTCATACAACAGATATATAACTCTCGGACGGGACACCGTAAAGAAGATACTCGATCAGGACAGCTTTGATGAGGGCGGCGTTTACAGGATTGAGAAGAATTTTCACAGAACGGTAAATGACGCTATGGCAATGGGCAGCTTCGGCGTTTCCCACTCAAGCTCCACCCTCAATTCCGCTCCCATTCAGTTCCTGCGCCGTCTGGGCTTCTCCTACGGCGGTCACTACATCAAATACAAGGGCTCTACCTATGTTACCGACTCCATTCTCGGTATCAAATACGTAATGGAAAAGGATACCATTTCTAAGGACGAGGGCGACGAGACCATTGTCGATGCAGAGGAAAAAATTCCCGAGAACAAGCACTATGACAAGCTTGTCCTCACAAACAAGGACGATAAGGAGATAATGGCGGTCTACGAAAATCCCAATGCCCTGCCCGTGGCATTCATGGCGGACAGCTCCATTCTCGATGTACAGTTCGGAACGGACAACCCCTTTGAAAATCAGAACAAGCTCCTCAGCCACCTTGTTTCCGATGAATACACTCAGTATTTCAAGCAGATATCCATAGACAGGACCGTTCCCGAAAATGCAAAGCAGACAAGCTATGGGGCGCACACCAAATATGTTCCCATTGAGCAGGGAAAAAATTCTCACATTGAGTTCCTTTTTGACGCTCCCACCGAGGATATGATATATCTGTATCTCCCCTCCAGCTATGAGAGAAAGGTAAATCTCTGGCTCAACAAGGAGTTCCTGGATTACTATTTCGAGGGCGGAAATATGGTGATACAGACCCTGGGCAGATTTGAGAAGGGCGAGGAGATATCCCTTATCGTCACCATCACCGAGGACAAAAACGAGGTGCTTTTCAAGGACAAGCTTTTATATTATCTTGACGAGGAAAAGTTTACCGAGGACATAAGCAGGCTGAAAGAACACGGTCTTAAAATGACTCACTTTGAAGAGGACCACATCAAGGGCGAGATAACCGCCGAAAAGGACGGTGTAATGTTCACCACCATAAGCTGGGAGCCGGGCTGGACTGTCAAGGTGGACGGCGAAAAGGTGGAGCCTGTGAAGGTATGTGACGCTCTTATCGGCGTGGAGCTTACCGCAGGCACTCACGAGATAGAAATGACCTTCTTCCCCGCAGGACTTAGCGCAGGCATAATCCTCTCTCTCTGCGGAATTATCGCGATCATCATAATCGCCGTTACCGAAAAGAAGAGCGATAAGATACTTCTGGACAGGCTGAACGATTAAGGAAAGGCGGCATTATGGCTCAGACAGTTATTATAACAGGCGCGTCCCGTGGGATAGGCAGAGAATGTGCAAAGCAGTTTGCAAAGGCAGGCTACAATGTTGCCGCTGTATATCACAAAAGCGAAGCGGAAGCACAAAGTCTCAAGGCGGAAACAGGCTGTGAGATATTTAAATGCGACTGCGCCGTTTACAGCGAGGTATGCGAGGCTGTTGCAGAAATAAGCTCAGTTTTCGGCGGCGCCGATGTGCTCATAAACAATGCAGGCATTGCCGAACAGGCTTTGTTTTCGGATATTACCGAGGCAATGTGGGACAATATGTTTAACGTGAATGTAAAGAGCGTTTACAGCTTCACCCATGCCGCCCTGCCCTATATGATACACAACAAGTACGGCAGGATAATAAACATTTCCTCTATGTGGGGACAGGTGGGCGCCTCCTGCGAGGTGCATTACAGCGCGGCAAAGGCGGCTGTCATTGGCTTTACAAAGGCTCTGGCAAAGGAAGTGGGACTGTCGGGAGTTACGGTAAACTGCATTGCCCCGGGGGTCATTGACACGGATATGAACGCTCATCTTGACGATGAGACAATGGCTTATCTCAGGGAAGAAACGCCCATGAACCGCATAGGCACTCCCGAGGATATTGCACGTGCCGCCCTTTTCCTTGCGGAAAAAGGCTCCGATTTTATAACGGGACAGATAATAGGCGTAAACGGCGGATTTATTATCTGAGCATTATTATGGAGGAATGAAATGAACGAGATACAGCTTACGGGCATATGCGCAGAGATAGCCCGTCTGATGATAATTTACGGCGCTGAGATATACCGAGTGGAGGACACCATTGCCCGTATCTGCCATGCCTACAAGCATGACGAGGCTGAGATATACGCGACCCCCGCAAACTTCATGATCACTGTCAAGGACAAAAACAGCGTGCCCTATACTGACTCCAAGAGCATTTCGGGACGGGACACAAATCTTGACAGGGTGGGAAAAATTAACGAGCTTTCCCGCTTTATCTGCACCGAAAAGCCGGAAGCGGAGGTCATTCTTCATAAGCTTGAGCAGATAAAGGAAAGAAAGACCTACAGCCCTGCGGTCATATATCTGAGCTATTTCATTACGGGTGCGGCATTCACCCTTTTTTTTAAGGGCGAGCCTCTTGAAGCGCTGTTCGGCGGACTCTTAGGTCTTGTCATAAATTTCATTACCGTAAGGCTTCGGAAGGTAAACGCCAGCGCATTTCTGAATGCTGTGGTCTGCTCCATGGCAGTGTCCCTTTTGGCGGTGATAATAAGCTCGATAGGCTTTGTGCCCAGATTTGACAAGATGATAATCGGCGCTTCAATGGCTCTTGTCCCGGGAGTTGCCCTTACAAACTGTATGAGGGACTTTATCTCGGGCGACTTCATCTCGGGGATATACACCCTTACCGAAGCGCTCCTTATTGCCGTTGGAATGGCGGTGGGGGCAGGCTCGGCGGTGGCTGCCGTAATTAAATTCTGAAAGACGGTCATAATTTATGGATATCACAAAAGATATTATTATTCCCTGCCTTTGCAGCTTTGTGGCGTGCGCCGCGTTCGGTGTGCAGTTCAATATACGCTTTAAGCATCTGATAGCTGCCTCGGTAGGGTCGCTGGTGAGCCAGCTTATCTACACCCTGCTGAGCATGAACGAGTTCGGGGAGATACAGACCTGCTTTATCTCGGCGGCGGCGGTGGCGCTTTTTTCCGAGGTAATGGCAAAGATAATCAAAGCTCCCGTTAATATGTATCTTATCGTGGGCATAATCCCCCTTGTTCCGGGCGGACTGACCTATTATGCAATGCTCGCTCTTGTTATGGGTGATAACGACACCTTCCTTGACAGGGCAATTGACGCCTTCGGAGCGGCGGGAGCCATTGCAATGGGAATATTCTTCATTTCCTCGGCGGTAAGGCTCTACAAGGATTTCAGGCGGCATTACAGGCGCAATCTTAAAAAGGCATACAAGAAGCTGTCGGCAAAGGACGGAAGAAGCGTAAAGAAATTTTAATGCGGGTGACGACCCGCGGCGGCGGGGGACACCCCACAGCGGCGGGGGTCGCCCCGCGGCGAGGTCGCGCTGTTAGTTTTGCGGATCATTTAGCTTTGTCTCCGCGCCGACAGGTATGTTAACTGCTTTAATAATTTAGTGCTGCAGCTTACTTCTACCGTTACCGAGCGTCCCAAATAAATTACAGAACGATTGGCTGCAGGTTCAACCTGCCCTGCTGAAAGGATAATCATAATGAACATTAAAAGAGATTTTCCAAGAGTAACAGTTACCGAAAAGTGCCGCAAGCGCACCTCGGGCGGTCACCCCTGGATATATGACAATGAAATAACCGCCGCCGATGATATCAAAGACGGCGCACTTGCCGATGTTGTTTCCGAAAAGGGACGGTACATGGGCACAGGCTTTTTTAACTCAAACTCAAAGATACGTGTAAGGATAATTTCCCGAAACGCCAACGATACCTTTGACGAAAGCTTCTGGAAGCGCCGCCTGGAGTATGCCTACAGCTACAGAAAGACGGTAATGACCGAGGTGGATATGAACGCCTGCCGCCTTATTTTCGGAGAAGCGGACGGTTTCCCGGGGCTTACGGTGGATAAATTCAACGACCTGCTCTCTGTTCAGATACTTTCTCTGGGAATAGAGCAGCGGCGGGACATTATTCTCCCCGCACTTATGGAGATACTCAGAGCCGACGGGGCAAGGATAAGGGGCATTTACCTCAGAAACGATGTGAATATCCGCACGCTGGAAGGAATGAGCGAGGAAAAGGGCTGGTATTTCCGAGAGGAAAACACCTCTCCCCTGACCGAAATTGTTGAAAACGGAATACGCTACAGCGTTGATGTTGAAAACGGACAGAAAACGGGATTTTTCCTTGACCAGAAATACAACCGCCGTGCTGCCGCTTCCATAGCAAAGGGCAAAACCGTTATCGACTGCTGCACCCATACAGGCTCATTTGCACTTAACTGCGCAAAAGCAGGTGCGGCTCACGTAACGGCGGTGGACGTTTCCGCACAGGCGGTGGAGATGGCACGCTCAAACGCAGTGCTGAACGGTCTCGAGGGGAATATGACCTTTGTGCAGAGCGATGTTTTCGATTTTCTGAAAGCCCGTATCGAAGCTCATGACAGGAGTGCGGATTACATAATTCTGGACCCTCCTGCCTTCACAAAATCCCGAAAGACCGTGGGAAACGCCCGAAACGGCTATCTTGAGCTTAACACCCTTGCCATGAGGCTATTGCCCAGGGGCGGTTATCTTGCCACAGCCTCCTGCTCCCATTTTATGACCGAGGAGCTTTTCTCTCAGATGCTGAAAGATGCGGCTAAGGCGGCAGGTGTGGATCTCAGGCTCATTGAGCTTCGCCGTCAGGCTCCCGACCACCCCATTCTAATGGCGGTCGATGAAACTGAATATCTGAAATTCTTCCTTTTACAGATAATATAGGCGGGTGACGACCCGCTAAAGAACGGAGCTGCCAAAATTTCGGCAGCTCCGTTCTTTTATACCTTTCTGAAAGCCTGGAAAAGGAAATAAAGCATTACAAAAACGAAATTGTAAAGCAGTATGTTAGTTACCGTAAGCTCTGCCATTGAGCGTAATAACACAAGGGCAAGGGTGAGGAGAATTCCAAGCAGTATTTCCGCCGCCTGCATTGCAATGCCTGCGGAAATGGTTCCTCTCAGACGGTTTGCGCCCAGGATAAGCTGGGCAAAGGAAGCAAATCTGCCCGAGCAGGCAAGGGTGGCAGGACGTCTTGCGGCATATTCGGTGGTCTTTTCAAAATCGGGGTGAAGTCTGAAAGGGATAAGCTTGAACAGCGCAGGCGTCACCTCGAACATCTCAGACAGCCTGCTTACCGAAAGCATGGAGTCCACCGAGCGGAGCATTACCGCAACGCCGCCCCTCTCCAGCTCCTTGAGAGCCGATTTTATCTGATAGGAGGGGGTAAGCTCTATGATGAACATAGCGGAAAGCTGTCCCGAAATTGAGAGATAGACCGCTATCTTGTCGCCGTCGGTGTATTCGCTTTCCTTGGCGATGGAGGGAAGCCCCTCGATGCTGTGATTTTGCATAAGCTCTCTGTTTCCGAGAAGCACACGCTTGTTGTTTATCCAGCCGCAAAGACCCATGGAGTCCTCGTAGATGTAGCTCTCCACAGGCTCAAGCATTTCCGTTTTGCCCACGATTATGTCGTAGAACATATTTCGGAGAATGCTGCCCGACTGGCTTGTAAGGCTTGCCGCCTCAACGATAGCCTCGTCAATGCTGGAGTCGGGGAAGGACTTTATGTTTCTGAGGATAATGCTTCCGGGAGGAAAGAGGGAAGCGGCGTCTATCATAACGCTGTTAACGTCGCCGAACTCGTCAATGCTGTCAAATCCGATTATTGCGCCCTGCTTTGAGTCGTACTTTGCCGAAGCCTTTTCCATGGGCAGATTTACCACCAGCATCATTCCGAAGCAGGAGCAGATGGAGGCGCAGGCGGAGAAGGTGGAAAGTCCCACGCAGAATGCGCCCATTGTGCCGTGCTCAGCTCTCGAGAGCAGTCCTGCGATAACGCCGATAACAAGCCCTGCTATGGCGATTATGGGGGATACCATTTTGCAGAAGCGGTCGGTGCTGTCTCCTGTGTAGGAGGTCTTCAGAAAATCGGTGATGACCTCGGTCTTCTGCATACCTGCAAGGACGGGGAAATCCGACAGGGAGCCGCGGGTGAAATTCTGAGCTTTTTCCTCATCATTCACCACAAAAAGGGCATATCTGTCATTGTCACCCGATATAAATGAGAAGCTTCGCTGTGTACGGCTGATTATCAGCAGCTTGCCGATGGTGTTGAATATGAGCGCGCCTATAGCAACGGGGGTGTAGATATACACAAAGCTGCCGCGGACCATATTTGAGTCTGCCAGGGATATCATTGATGTGAGAAGGCTTGAGATAAGCGCCATTGCCGACAGGGAGTCGCAGTCAGCCTTGCCCGACAGGAGCTTTGATATACCTCCCGAAATGGTCTGAGAAGCCACAAAGCCTGCAACCACGCCGATAACGCTGTTTATGAACAGGAAAACATCGGGCTGGTTTCTCTTGTCGATAAGGGAGAAGGAGTCGAGAACGGGCAGCTTGAAATCATTTGCCACAGCCATATAGGTGGTGACAGCAAAGCAGGCGAAAAGAATTATCAGTCTGAAAACCAGCTTGCTTTTCTGTCCTGCGATGTGGTTCTGAATGTCGGGGGCATCCTCAAGGCTCTCAAAGTCCTCAAGCTCCTCGGCTTCGGCGGACTGAGCCGCTTCGTCGGGAGTGTTTTCCTCCTCGTCGCCCACAAGGACGAAATCCTTTATTTTCTTGCTTCTGCGCTCTTTTAGAGCGTTCAGCTTTTCAATTTCCGAATTGGTTTTGTCGGTGTTTATCTGAGAGGTGTCCTGTATCATCTTGTCGGAAAGATCAAGACCGATATCGGATATCTTTTTCCTCTCGATAGCCCCCTCGGAGCGCTTTATTTTCCTGCTGTCCTCAAGAAGCTCGGAGCCTTCGCTGTTTGCCTCCTCCTTTGCCATAAGCTTGTTGAAAATATCGGTAAAGCCTTTCAGGGGAGAGGTCTCGGAGCGCTTTAAGGTCAGGGGCTGCTCTGTTTTCTCGTACTGTCCGAGAATACTGTCAAGGTCGTCTATAGCGGCATATTTGTCAAAGGGGTCGCTTTTACGCTCGTGCAGAGGATCTGAAGCGCCCTCACGCTTCGGCGTTACCTTTTCGGGCTTCACCTTATGCTCGTGCTTGGGTGCGGGGGAGGGTGAGTCATTGTATTTCTCGGCAAATTCCGCTTCTCTTTCAAGCTTTTCCGACAGGCTTGTGCCTGCGGGTGGCTTTATTTCAAAGGGTATCTCATGTTCCTCGGCGCCGATAAGCTCGTCACGGTCGGCGGCGGTGAAAAGGGGAGCGCTGCCATATTTTTTATCGAAATCATCGTCATCAAAGGAATGTATGCCCTTGAGACCCTCGTCAAGGTCAAGCCCGAATTTCTTCTTTGCAGGCTTTACCTTCACCTTTTTCTTTGAAGTCCTGTCCTTTCCGGACTGAGTCTCATCGGTTGAGAGCTTTCCCTCAGCTTTCAGCTCTGCCTCGGTTTTAAGCTCATCGGGCATATATTTGCGGTCATAATCGCCGCTTATTATCTCATAGTCTATCTGCTTGCTTTTCTTTATCCGTTCTTCCTCGGTGAGCTGGTCCTCGGGGATATCGTGAACGGATACGGGAGCGTTTTTCTTCCTTATCTCCTCGGGAGAGGGGTAATCACCCGGCATGGAGATGTTTATTCCGCTCAGATCTATGTCCGTGGTGGAGCTTCTGCTGTTAAAGATCTCCGCAAGCCCCGAATCCTCGTAATTTTTGGTGGCGGGATAGCTGTTCAGGATATCGTCTAAGGACTGATCCGATGAGCCGCTGCCGCCGCCCGAGTATTCGTTCAGTATTTCGTCAAGGGAAAATTTATCAGACAAATTTATTACCCTGCCTTTCTCGGGAGCTTTATTTTTCCTGTGTTATGACCGAAAAACAAAGCCCTGTTCGTTTTCGGCGTGACGGCTTATTTTCCTGCCGCCGTTCTCTGCCTTACCGCCTCGTACATAAATATTCCTGCGGCAACAGAGGCGTTGAGAGATGTTATCTTTCCGAACATGGGAAGCTTAACAAGAAAATCGCATTTATCCTTAACAAGCCTGCCTATGCCGAAGCCCTCGGAGCCGATGACGAACGCCGCAGGACCCGTGAAGTCCGCTTCGGTGTAGTCGCTGCCCGACGCGTCGGTGCCGTATATCCATACGCCGTTTTTCTTGAGCTCGTCCATAGCCGCGCCCAGATTTGCCACCCTCGCAACGGGAAGCCAGCTTGCGGCTCCTGCGGAGGTCTTGTAAACGGTTGCGTTAAGGGAGGCGCTCCTGCGCTTGGGGATTATGACCCCGTCTGCGCCGGCGGTCTCGGCGGTACGGATTATTGCGCCGAGATTATGAGGGTCCTCGATCTCGTCGCAGATTATGATAAAGGGAGCCTTGCCCTTTTTCTTTGAAATGTTCAGGATGTCCTCCACGGAAACATATTCCGCACAGGCTCCCGAGGCGATTATGCCCTGATGGGAGGCGCCTGCGCACATCTGAGTGAGCTTCTGGTCGCTGACATTTTTTATAACAATGCCCTTTTCACGTGCGATGCGGGTGATGGCGCCGATGCTGCCCCCTGCCTCGCTGTTGACATAGATGGTGTCGATAGCCTTGCCCGATTTGAGAGCCTCCATTACGGGGTTCCTGCCCACGATAAGACCTGCGGTCTCTTCTCTGTCGGCAGCATCGGGAATGTTTCTCTCGGGCTCGTCAAAGCTTCTTTCGGGCTTTGTGAAGCTGCGGGGCTTGGAAAAGTCCTTTCTGCCGCCGCTTCTTCCTTTATTTTTATCATAACGCTGATATGCCATAAATTATCTCCGATCCTCCGCAAGAAACTTGCGGCAAATAAGCATATTTTCCTATACTAATATATTATACATCATACGCTGTCGTTTTTCAATAGGGATATTAACAAAATTACCGCATATCAGCGGGGCGATTGTATGGCAATATAACGCAAAAGGGGCTGTTTCCGTATAACGGCAGGGCTTGACAAATGGCGGCGGGAGTGGTATGATAAAGGTGGAAAGTGACGGAATGCTGAAAGTAATACTAATAACCAATTGTTCTATGGATAAAGACGGTGGATAGAATACGACAAATCAAGGAAAACGACCGCAGGCGGGCTGTCGCCCGGCAAGGGAGTTTGACGCAGAGTTGGCGTATTATAGCCGCCGTATTTTGTCCATAGGTTAATTGGTTATTAGTATAAATACCGGCGGTCGAAGAAATGAAGCGCCGCTGACAGAAGAACAATTTGCAGAAGTAAAACAATATGCAGTTTCTTTGGGTATGCCCGAGGAGAGAATTTATTATGTGGATTATGACTGCACAGGCTATGGCTGTTCTTTTGATCTGCTCAGGATAGGTACTGATGTTTTTCCGTCAAGTGAACGTCAGAAAAATGCAAACAGCAATATTTCAATGCATGGAGCAATAGCTCATGAGCTGATCGGACACAGAAAGGCTGCATTAGCCGGTAAAACCCATCCTGACGAAGTACTCGAAGAAGCACAAGCCAGTATTCGTGCAGCAAAATTTACTCCCGAACTGAGTGCCCTCGAACGAATAATCTTATACCGTGATGCAGTTTCGAGACTGAAAAATATCGGCATTAAGCTTAAAGAAGTAAAAAATGATTTGTATATTTTCAAGGAGTGATAATTATGTGTATGATACTTAATGCAACAAAAATCGGAAACGATACTATATTAGATTGTTCCGAATATAACGGAAACTTCCTTGATTCAAAAATACTTAAAATAATTGATTCGGAGCACAGGCTTTTTTCCACCTCTGACTTTGTGGTTGAAAAGACCCGTAATTGTTTCGGAAACGGAGGAATGCCTTGGATAATGATACACGGTGACATTCCTGTTAATTTTAAAGAAAAAGGTAATACTATCGTTTTTGAAAGCTGAACTAAAAGCACCCTGCCCAAAAGCAAGGTGCTTTTTTATGTCAAAATAAAATGTGTTTTTGTTACCTTCCAACCCTTCTTTTCCGTCTCACCTTCACCTTAACAGGCTTTTTCAGAGCCGCAGCAGACGCAGCTTCGGCTGCCTCGTCAATGAAATACTGCTGGGCGGTCAGAGGCTCTTCGCCCTCCTTGGGGGATATCCGCTCATAGCTTCCGTCAGGGAGCTGTATCCTTGCCTTTATGTTGTCACGAAGCATTATATCAAAAATGTGGAGCACTCTTTTTCTCAGCTCGGGGGAATTTACGGGAGCCGCAACCTCCACGCGTCTAAGGGTGTTTCGGGTCATAAAGTCCGCCGAGGAGATGTATATCCGCTGCCTGCTGCCCTGACCGAATATGTATATCCTCGAATGCTCAAGATATCTGCCCACAATGCTTCTTACGGTGATGTTTTCGGTCATGCCGGGAACTCCCGCAACGAGACAGCATATACCGCGTATCACCATTTCTATCTTTACTCCCGCGCAGCTTGCTTCGATAAGCTTGTCGATAAGTATCTTATCCGTAAGAGAGTTGAGCTTGAGACCGATATATCCGCCCTCACCGCTCCTTGCAGCGGCAATTTCTCCGTCAATAAAGTCGATTATCTTGTTCTGGAGCGACAGGGGAGCAACTAAGAGGTGAGAGGTGTTTTCCACAAGATTGCCGATAGACAGGGCGTTGAATACCGTTCCCGCCTCCTCGCCTATGGCAGGGTCGGCGGTCATGAGGGAAAGGTCGGTGTACAGCTCGGAGGTCTTTTCATTGTAGTTGCCCGTTCCTATCTGGGTGATGTGCTGAAGCTCGGAGCCGTTTTTGCGTGTGATGAGCATAAGCTTGGAGTGTACCTTCAGATTTTCGGGACCGTACATTACCTTGCAGCCCGCTCTTTCCAGACGCTTTGACCATTCGATGTTGTTTTCCTCGTCAAATCTGGCTCTCAGCTCCACAAGGACGAAAACCTCCTTGCCGTTTTCGGCGGCATTTATGAGAGCCTCAACTATCTTGGAGTTTGAAGCCACACGGTAGAGGGTTATTTTTATGGAAATAACATCGGGGTCGTTTCCTGCCTCGATAAGAAGCTGAATAAAGGGGCGTATGCTCTCATAGGGGTATGAAAGCAGGATATCCCTTCGGAGTATCTGGCTTATCATCGGCACATTCCGGGATATGGAGGCGCTGTGACGGGGAGAAACAGGCTCAAAGAACATTTCGGGGTGAGCCTTTTCTATCCTGTTTCTGAGGGAGAATACAAAGCTCATATCAAGGGGAGCGGTGCAGCTGCTTATCTGGTGGCTGTCAAGCTCCAGCTGACGGCAGAGAAATTCCGCTGCTTCCTTTCCCAGGTCTCCGGAGATCTCCAGACGGACGGGAGCAAGCTTTCTCCGCTTTTTGAGAAGCTCCTCCATGACCTGTCTCAGGTCCACCTCGTGGTCGTAAAGCCCCTCCTCCATATTGATGTCCGCATTTCGGGTTATGCGGATAAGAGCCTTGTCAAGGAGACGGTAATTCTCAAAAACGCTGCCGCAGTAATGGAGAATTACATCTTCCGCAAGCAAAAATCTGAATCTGCTCTTGTCGGGCAGGGGGATCATGCGGGGAAAGCTGCCGCCTGCGGGGATAATTCCCAGCTTAACGGAGTTTTTGGACTCAAGATGGGTAACGGCGTAAATTTCCTTGTTTTTAAGGAATGGGAAGGGGTGCCGCTTATCCACCACCTGCGGGGAAATAAGGGGACGTATCTCGGAATTGAAATAGGCTCTCAGATACCCTTCCTCCTCGGCGGTGAGAGAGGATATTTTTACGTGCTCGATGCCTATTTCCTCAAGCTCCTTTATGGTGGCAAAATAAGCCTCGTCCTTTACGGGCACAAGCTCTTTCACGCGCTTGTAGATGGCTCTCAGCTGCTCCTCGGGGGTCATGCCCGTTTTGTTGTCCTCCTTGTTGTCGTCAACCAGGACTCGGTCGCAGAGGGAGCCTACTCTTATCATGAAAAATTCGTCTAAATTCGACTGGAATATCTGTGAAAACAGCAGCCTTTCGCAGAGGGGGACAGACTTATCCCTTGCCTCCTCAAGCACTCTGACGTTGAATTTAAGCCAGCTCAGCTCTCTGTTATCGTAGCAGCTTGTCATTGTGTATAACCTCACTTTTTATATTTTTCTGCACTTAAATGAAAGTTATGAATCCTAAAGACCGAAATTACATGCTAATGTCTGAAAATTAAATATGTCATTATATTCTGCTTTCCAATAATGCGGATCATCAATATTACGGAAAACAACTCCTTCTAAATCATTTCTGATAGGTGTCTTGAAAGGATATTTTAACCATATATACAAATGATCTTCTTTATCTTCGGAAAAACGACCTAAAAATGTTTCATGAATTGAATTTCCGACTTTTAATTCATCATCAAGTATTTGTTTTAAATTAGGACTTAATGTGTTGATCAAATCATAATTTATCATTTCATTGTTTCCTTTCAGAAATCCGATTTATCGCGCTGTTGCCGTACCCATCGGCGCGGAGACAAAGCTGACCGCCCCACACAGACTAACAGCGCGACCTCGCCGCGGGGCGACCCCCGCCGCCGCGGGTCGTCACCCGCCCCGCTATTCGCAGTAGTAAAGCAGATGTGTCCTTACCGCCGAGAGCATTTCCCTGTAAAGCTCGGTGGCTTCGGTAAGTCCGCAGGTCATAAGCGGGTCGTTAAGGAACGCATTGAAGGCAATGTCAAGGTCACGCTCCTCGAACGCCTTTACCACAGCGGCTCTGTTGTAAACGTGGCGGACGGACAGCCCTGCAATGCTGTCGGGAAGCCTGCCTGCGCATACGGCTCTTACGCTGCCGCAGCTTATGAGTGCGTTTGTCTCTACCACCGCACCCTCGGGGAGATTTTCCACCTGTCCCTTGTTTAAAAGGGAAACCGCAGATATGAGATTTCCGCCGCCGCAGAGTGCGCGTATCATTTCGGGGACCTCGGTGGAGTCAACGGACTTGGGCAGGACCTCGCCGTTCATATATTTTTTCACCTTTGCGGTTTTGTCACCCAGTATTCTCTTTTTGTAATTCACGGTCATGGGAGAGAATTTCCACGCCGCCATTTCCTTGCTGTCCTTTGTGTACCAGGGGGGACAGAACTCCGCAGCGGAGCGGTCATTTACCGCAGGGATAAGTCCGAAACGGAGAAAAAGGTCAAACTTTACCCGATGAGCGTCTGCGTCGGGATTTGTCTTGAATTCGTTTATGCGAAACTCATATCCCGAGTCGCCGTATTTCCGGGCATATTCCCCGAACATGGGCATAAGGCTCTCGCCGTTGTAGGAAAGCTCGTCAAACCAGGAAAATCCGCTTATTCCCAGCAGATTTGTCTTTATATCACGCCTGCGCACGCCGCTAATGCCCTTGCTCTCGCAGACCATTGTGGCGATAAGCTCCCTTGCGGCAAAGGTGTCCGAGGAAGCGCCCACAAGCTTCATTTCCGGAAATTCGTTGTGGAGAACGGTCATACACTCCGCCATGGGGGTGCAGAGATTTATTACCCAGGCATTTGGGCAGAGGTGCTCTATCATATGGGAATACTCGGCGCAGAGGGGCATTATTTTAAGCGCTCTTATGACCGAGGAAAGCCCCGAATTATCTCCTCCCGTCTGGAAGATACCGTAGGTCTCGGGCAAATGGAGCTGGCTCACCTGCTCGTCAAGTCCTCCCGGCTCGAAGGCGAGAATGACGAAATCCGCGTCTCTGAGAGCCTCCTCCGCCTCGTCGCAGGCGAGATACACTATGTCTCCCTTTGTATTTCCCCTGTCATGGATATTGTTTCCTATCACCTCGTTGGCGAGGGAGCAGGTTTTGTCCGTATCGTAAAGCTTTACCATTGCGCACAGATCTATGTCCGCAAGCTCGGGGATAAGCTTCCAGCCATAGTTGCAGGAGCCTCCTCCGATATACGCGATATTAAGCCTGTCACCGTTCATTATCCGCAGTTCCTTTCGTTGTTTTTAGCATACATTTATCTATGTTATATTATCCTACAAACGGGCGGATTTGTCAAGAGGGTTGAGAGCCTATGCCGCAGTTTTTCGTGTACATTTGTATTTTATATATGAAAAGCCGGCGGGGGACGGCGGGTGACGACCCGCGGCGAGACGTTCTGTAATTTATTCGTACATCATACTGTCGGCTCGGTAACGATACAAATATGCTGACCGATATATCGGGCTGATATTGTATCTATCGGCGCGGAGACAAAGCAGCCCTTCCGTACAAACTAACAGCGCGACCTCGCCGCGGGGCGACCCCCGCCGAATGAAAAGCCGCTTCCGAAGCGTCAGAAGCGGCTTTTAGCTTTATATGCAGGGGAGTGTCCTTATCTTATGCCGTATTTTTCGATGATGTAGTCCATATCCTTGTCGCCTCTGCCCGAGAGGTTGATGAGGATAGAGCCCTTTTCCATCTTCTTTGCAAGCTTCATGGCATATGCAACAGCATGGGAGCTTTCGATGGCGGGGATAATGCCTTCCATTCTCGAAAGAGTGAAGAATGCGTCAATGGTCTCCTCGTCGTTGACCACATCATACTTTACTCTGCCCAGGTCGCGGAGGAATGCGTGCTCGGGACCCGAAGAGGGATAGTCAAGTCCGCTGGCAACGGAGTAAACGGGAGCGGGGTCGCCCTTCTCGTCCTTGAGCATAATGCTGTTGAAGCCGTGCATCACGCCCTCCTCGCCGTAGGTAAGGCTTGCGGCATGGTCGCCCAGAGCAGTGCCTCTGCCTAAAGGCTCAACGCCGTAAATGTCAACGGGGTCATTCAAAAAGCCCGAGAACATTCCCATTGCATTGGAGCCGCCGCCCACGCAGGCAACAACTGCGTCGGGAAGCTCGCCTGTCATTTCGATAAACTGCTCTCTCGCTTCAATTCCCACCACGCTCTGGAAATCCCTTACCATCATGGGGAAGGGGTGAGGACCTACAACAGAGCCTATGCAGTAAATGCAGTCCTTGTACTCCTTCATATATGCGGCAAATGCTGCGTCAACGGCTTCCTTGAGGGTAGCAAGACCGTCTGTTACCTCTACCACGTTTGCGCCGAGTATCTTCATTCTCGCAACATTGGGAGCCTGCTTCTTTATATCCACAGCGCCCATATAGATATCGCACTCAAGACCGAAATATGCGGCTGCGGTGGCAAGGGCAACGCCGTGCTGACCTGCGCCTGTCTCGGCAATGACCTTTTTCTTGCCCATATATTTTGCAAGGAGCGCCTCGCCCATGCAGTGATTGAGCTTGTGAGCGCCTGTGTGGTTAAGGTCCTCACGCTTTACATAGAGCTGAACGTTTCCCAGGCTGTTTGACAGACGCTCAAGGTAGGAAACGGGAGTGGGTCTGCCCTGAAATTCCTTTCTTATCCTGCGCAGCTCGCCGATGAATTTGCTGGATTTGCAGATGGTGAAATATGCCTCGGTGATCTCGTCCATTGCCTTTTTCAGCTCGTCGGGGATATATGCTCCGCCGTATTTGCCGAAATAGCCGTTGTTGTCGGGGTGGTTCTTGAAGTAGGTGTCGAAATCTGTTCCATTGAAGTTCATAGCTTTTTCCTCCGTTTGATAAATTTTATCTGCCGATCTCTGTCAGAAAACAAAAACGCCCCTGACAGAAAATGATTTCCGTCAAGGACGAATAATTACTTATCCGCGGTACCACCTTGATTCGCAGCCCGGCTGCGCTCTTAGCAGGATACTGACATATCCCCGGCAACTAACGTATGCCAACACGTCCGGGAATACTGAGGCAAACTTGTTTTGCCGGTTCCTCCCGACCCTCGGCGGTCCATTTGACAAGCTGTATACTGCACGGTTCCCAGCGCCCCGTACTCTCTGTGAGTTCATACCTGCCGTTATCTCCGCTTCTGCGGTTTAGGTTATTTGATTTATTTCAGTATATCACGATAACCGTCATTTGTCAAGGACTTTTTATAATTTTTTCGGAAAGCCTGTCTGCTGTAACGATTATTACACAGGTCATATCATATAATTAAAAAAAGGGAAAATTTTCCCCGAAAGGAGCGATATATTACATATACTGTCACGACAGGAAATATATGCGGACAAGGTGCGGATCATGAACGGGAGGCGATGGCTCATGAGCGAAAATTATTCCTTCTTTGCGGTAAAAAACAGAGCGGTTTTTCATCGCCCGGAGTGCAGGTTTATTTCGGGAAAGTCCCCAAAGGAACTGATGGGGCTTTTTGATTACGATGAAGGGCGAATGATGGGTATGACCCCCTGCAACTGCTGTGCGCCTCAGAGAGAAGCTCGTTCCGAGGGGCGGCGCTGGGACGCGCTTGCCATTGAGAGCCTTTGCGAAAGGCTGGGCATAGGCTGCGATGTGGGCGAAAAGGCGGTATGCATAACCACAGGGGCGGCGGAGTGGCGGGTTTATCCCGGCAGCGATAAAATTGTCCTCCACCACGAAAGCTGGCTTTACAAAAACAGGAAATACGGCAAGCGGGCAGGCTTTGAAATTCGGGACAAGCTTTTTGCCGAGCCGCTGGAGGCGGTGTTTTATGTTTACTGCCATGATAAGAGGTATATGGGAAAGAGAAAAGGTCCGTCCTTTGCAGCTCTGAACGAAAATACTCCATAAAAGATCCCCTGCTTCTCCAAGCGGAAAAGCAGGGGATAAACTGCTGTTAAGTTAGATCATTCGCCCTTTGTAAAAGCCTTGCGTATCATGTTGATGGGAATTACCATAAATGCAAGTGCGATGCATACGAGCCATGTGAGGGGGCTGAGTGCCTCAACGCTCAGAACTTCGCCGCCGAAGGTGACAAAGATGAACTGGAGGAGGAAGATGGACAGCATTACATAGATGAAATTCTTGTTTCTGCCCAGTCCCTCAAAGGGGTTCATATGAGATGTTCTCGCATTGAAGCCGTTGAAGGTTATAGCCATCATAAAGGTTGCGAAAACTGCGGACTTGAGGTAGGTGTCGTCCACGCCGCCGAAAAGTGTGCGGATAGCGGGAACAAATCTGATGCACAGACATACTGCGGTGATGTAAAGTGCGGAGATGATTATTTCCGTCATCATATTCTTGCTTACGATGCTTGCGGAACGGGGAACGGGCTGTTCCTTCATATATTCCTGAAGAGCGGGCTCGCTGCCGAATGCGATAGCTGCAAGGGTGTCCATTGCAAGGTTTACGAGAAGGAGCTGGATGACCGTCATCATCACGTTTTCGCCCATAAGAGGACCTATAAAGCAGGTGAGAACGGCTGCAACGTTTACGGTGAGCTGGAAGATAAGGAACTTGCGTATGCTCTTGAACATTGTTCTGCCGTAAAGGATAGCCTTTTCAATGGAGGAGAAGTTGTCGTCGAGAATGGTGATGTCTCCCGCTTCCTTTGCAACTTCCGTACCGCTGCCCATTGCGAAGCCAACGTCTGCCTTTTTGAGGGCAGGGGAGTCGTTTACGCCGTCGCCTGTCATACCTACAACAAGGTTAAGCTCCTGTGCGGCTCTTACAAGGCGGCTCTTGTCGGTGGGGAGGGCTCTGGAAACTACTCTCAGGTCAGGAAGAAGTGCCTTGAGCTCATCATCGGTCTTTTCCGCAAGCTCTGCGCTGGTGAGAGCAATGTCGGTGTCAGAGGTAAGAAGTCCTGCTTCCTTGGCAATGGCAACGGCAGTTTCCTTTCTGTCTCCTGTTACCATAACGACCTGAATGCCTGCGTTCTGAACCTCCTTGATAGCGTCAACGGCTTCCTTACGTACATTGTCGCGGATACTGAGGAGACATACGAGAGTTACCGTACCCTCGTCGGACTCGCCGTTTTTCTTGGCAACGCCTAAGAGTCTCATTGACCTTGAAGCCTGAGTATCGATATAGTCCATAAGTGCTTTCTTGTCCGCAAGGGGTTTTGCTTCGCCATTTGTGTCAATGTAAGAATCACATCTTTCGAGAAGTCTTTCGGGTGCGCCCTTGATGTATGTAACCGCATTTCCGTTCTCGGAAACCGTTACGCTGGAGCATTTCTTGTTGGAGTCGAAGGCGCTGAAATTCAGCACGTTGTCCTTTGTAATGCTCTCTGCCTTGCCTGCCTCCATAAGATATGTCATAAGAGCGCGGTCGGTGCTGTTTCCGCCGATGACCTTGCCGTCAGCGGCAGATGCGCTGTTGTTAACGCCTGCGCCGATGATGATGTCATTTGCAAGGGGAGCGGGTATTTTGTCAAAGCTGTCGTAAAGGCTGCCGTCGCCGGAAGAAAGCTCAACTACTGAAAGCTTGCCCTCGGTGATGGTGCCTGTCTTGTCGCTGAAAAGAATGCTGAGGCTTCCTGCGGTCTCAAGACCGTTTATCTTTCTTACAAGGACGTTATCCTTTGCCATTCGGAGACTCTGGAAGGAGAGGAGAATGGAGGTGAGCATAGGAAGTCCCTCGGGAACGGCGCATACGATAATGGTAACGGCTACGGTAACAGCGTCCATGATAAGACGTACCCAGCCGAATAGATCCTGGGGTATCTCGCCTGTGATAAGGGTCTTTGCCATAATGCCCACAACGATGCATATAGCGCCTACATAGCCGAAGGTTGATATCTGCTTTGCAAGGTGGCTGAGCTTTACCTGGAGAGGAGTTTCTCTTGTGTCCTCCTGGACCTCGAGAGCAAGCTCGCCGAAGAGGGTCTTGTCGCCTACTACCTTTATCTCCATATAGCCCTCGCCGCCGCAGACAACGGTGCCGCGGTATGCGTAATGCTTATTGAGAAGGTCCTTTGTATCATAGCCCTCGCCCTTTTCATCGGGGAGCTTTTCGGCTTCCTCGGTCTCGCCGTTAAGGGCAGCCTGATCGACCTTTATTGCGCCCATTACCAGCTCGCCGTCGGCAGGGAGCTTGTCTCCTGCCTGGAGATATACGATATCGCCCACTACAACGTCGCTTACGTGTATCTCGGTGAGCTTTCCGTCACGAATGACCTTTGCGGTCTCCTTGGCTTCTTCCTCTGCCTTGAGGGCTGACGCCTTGCCCTCCTGCTTGCTTTCGCTGACAGCGGAAACGCCGTTTGCTATCATTATGGCGACAAGTATTCCCGCAGGCTCGAACCATTCAGCCTGTCCCAGGAAGAAAAGCACCACCTGCACCACAAGGGCTACAAGCAGTATCATTATCATGGGGTCTTTAAATCCCTCGAGAATTTTTTTCCAAAGGGGGTCGGGGGGTATCTGAGTAAGGGTGTTGGCGCCGTTTTTCTTACGGCTTTCCTCTGCTTCGCTCTGAGTCAGTCCCTTGGGGACGGCGCTCAAAGGCTTTTCTTTAACTTGCATACAAAGCGTCCTTTCTTATTATGACTTTTTCGCATTTCAGCCGTCAGAGCCGATATGCGCTTATTTTGAATTATACTCCAAAAGGGTGATTTTGTCAATAGCAAAGGAGGGCGGGTACGTTATATTTATCATTATATTTAGGTTAAAATCAGATTAAAAAAATATCGCGCCGGATATAGGGGATCATGTTTCGTCCTTGACAAATCCCATTTGTATGGTATAATAGAATTATGCACTTGACTGCTTTAATGAAATGAGGTACTAAAATGGGGAGAAACGTTCGCATACCAAAGGAAAAGCTTTTGCAGACGGGGCTTAAAATGCTCATACGGGACGGATATTCCTCCATTAACATAACCTCTCTCGCAAAGGAGGCAGGCTGCTCAACTCAGCCTGTGGCGTGGCATTTCGGAAATATGGAAAGCTTCCGCACCGAGCTTGCAGGGTATGCACTTGAATACGTCAACAGCAAAATGAGCCGCGGTTCGGACAATCCGCTGAATGATTTTCTGAAAAACGGCAGCGTGTATGTTGATATGGCATTTGACGAGCCTAAGCTGGTGCGCTTTTTGCAGCTCGACGAGGGAGGCTGCCGTTCCTCAAAGGGACTGGGCTTTCTTTTTGAGGATAAGTCAAATGCCGTGCTGGCTGAAAGAATAGCGGAAAAATATAGTTTTGATATCCCGACTGCGCGCAGGCTGATGCAGTCTGCGGTGATATACACTCAGGGACTTGTTTCTCTTATTTCCTCGGGGATAGTTAAATGCACCAGGGAAGAGGCAAAGCGGCTGCTTATGGATTTCGGCATAACCTTTCTTATTGGCGTCGGCGTCCCGAAGGATAAGGCGGAGAGGGCGTTTGACTGACGAAGGCACATATCAAAATGCAGGGTCTGTCCAATTCGGGCAGACCCTGCTTATACTAATAACCTATTAAATTTATCAGCTCTGATTTTCCTTTTCGATCATATTGTCGCCGCAGTACATTTTTCTGAGCTTGGGCTTTTCTATCTTGCCCGTGGCGTTTCGGGGAACGGGGGCGAAGATTATCTTCTTGGGGCGCTTGTATCTGGGCATACCGAGACAGAACTCGTTTATCTCCTCCTCGGTGCACTCTGCTCCGTCTTTAAGCTCCACGATCGCCGCCGCTATCTCGCCCAGGCGCTTGTCGGGAAGTCCGATGACCGCAACGTCCTTTATCTTGTCGAATTTGCTCATAAAATTCTCTATCTCAACGGGGTAGAGGTTTTCGCCGCCGCTTATGACAACGTCCTTTTTGCGGTCAACGAGGAAGTAGAAGCCGTCCTCGTCCTGCCTTGCCATATCGCCTGTCCAGAGCCAGCCGTCATGAAGCACCTCAGCGGTCGCCTGAGGATTGTTGTAGTAGCATTTCATAACGCCGGGACCCTTGACCGCAAGCTCGCCGACCTCGCCCCGGTTTACCTCATTGCCCTTTTCGTCGATGATCTTTACCTGCCAGCCGTAGCCGGGAACGCCGATGGCGCCCACCTTATGTATATTCTCAATTCCGAGATGAACACAGCCGGGACCGATGGACTCGCTGAGACCATAGTTCGTGTCATACTGATGGTCTGGGAAGTACTGCTTCCAGCGGTTGATAAGGCTCTGGGGAACGGGCTGTGCGCCTATGTGCATAAGTCTCCACTGAGAAAGCTCGTAGTCTGCGGGGTCGATTTTGCCCGTATCTATCGCCTCAAGAATGTCCAGTGCCCAGGGCACAAGGAGCCACACGATGGTGCATTTCTCCTTTGAAACGGTATCGAGTATCGTTTCGGGGCTGACTCCCTTTAACAGCACTGCCTTGCTGCCCGAAATAAGGCTGCCGAACCAGTGCATTTTCGCGCCTGTGTGATAGAGAGGGGGAATGCAGAGGAATACATCGTCCTTGGTCTGGTGATGGTGCTGCTGCTCCACAACGCAGGAATGCATAAGGCTGCGGTGGGAATGGAGTATTGCCTTGGGGAAGCCTGTTGTTCCCGATGAGAAGTATATTGCCGCGTCATCGTCATCACTGAGTGCGATACCGGGGGAAACGCTGGCACAGTTTGATGTGAGCTTGTCATAATCCTCGGCAAAGGAGGGGCAGTCGCCGCCTACATAGAAAAGTATGCGGTTTTTGCTGATGTCCTCGGCAATGGTCTCAACTCTGCCGATAAACTCGGGGCCGAACACCAAAACATCAGCCTCCGCCAGGTCGAGACAGTACTTTATCTCCTCGGAGCTGTAGCGGAAGTTCATGGGAACGGCAAGTGCGCCTGTTTTCAGTATGCCGAAGTAAATGGGCAGCCACTCCAGGCAGTTCATAAGGAGAATTGCCACCTTGTCCCCCTTTTTCACTCCTCGGCTTATGAGAAGCTGGGCAAATCGATTGGCTTTTTCGTTGAACACGTGCCAGGTTATCTCACGGCGGTAGCTGAGGTCGGAGGTGGGCTGGATAAGGTCGAAATCCTTCCACAGCATACGTCTGGTCTCCTGTATCTGAGGATTTATCTCCACGAGGCATACGTCATTGCCGTATTTGCGTGCGTTTTCTTCAAGAAGCTCTGTAATGGGCATTATGTTTTTCCACCTTTCGAGAATTTTCACCTTTTTCGGGAAAATTTCAGAAGTTTTATGCTTTAAATATTCTGTGCTTTAAAACCCTGAATTGAAATATAGTAATACTCTTTATATTGTAATATTTTTTTCCTCCAATTACAAGCTTTTTTTACAGCTTTTTGCATAATATACAATTATTTTATGAAATTTTAAGCATAACTGACATAAGTTTTGCCGTCTTGTTAATGCTTTTATCGGATTTTACCAAAGTAAAGCGGCAAAATTGATTATATTGTCTAATTGACAAAATTCCCTCTATCTGATATAATTATATGGAATTTATTGCTTTAACGCTTATACGCTTTTATCTGATGAAGCGATAAACGGACAAAGGCGTGAAAGGACGGTATATTTTAAGTGTTATATGTTATTCTGGCGATCTACCTTGCGGTTATGATCGGTATCGGCATTTACTGCCACAAAAAGACCTCCTCGGTTTCGGATTTCGTGCTGGGAGGCAGAAACGTGGGCGGCTGGATAACCGCCTTCGCATACGGCACCTCCTACTTTTCGGCGGTGGTATTCATCGGCTATGCAGGTCAGTTCGGCTGGAGCTACGGCGTTTCGGCGGCGTGGATAGGCATCGGCAACGCTGTTATCGGCTCAATGCTCGCCTGGATGATCCTTGGCAGGCGCACTCGTATCATGACCAAGCAGATGGGCGCCTCCACCATGCCCGAATATTTCGAGAAGCGCTATAATTCAAAGAGTCTGAAGGTCGTTTCGGCTGTTATCGTGTTCCTTTTCCTTATCCCTTATACCGCGTCGGTATACAACGGTCTTTCAAGGCTTTTCGGAATGGCGTTCAACATTCCCTATTCCGCCTGCATTATCGGTATGGCGGTGCTTACGGCGGTGTACGTAATTCTCGGCGGCTACAAGGCTACGGCAATAAACGACTTTATCCAGGGCATCATTATGCTGGGCGGCATTTCGGCAGTTGTGTTCTGCATTATTTCCAAAAAGGGCGGCTTCTCCTCCGCACTCGCTCAGCTGGGCGCTATTTCCGATAAGGGAGTTCCCGAAAATACCCTCAATTCCCTTTTCGGCCCCGACCCCATTAACCTTATCGGCGTTGTTATCCTTACATCTCTCGGAACCTGGGGTCTGCCTCAGATGGTGCAGAAGTTCTACGCTATCAAGGACGACCAGGCTATCAAGAGAGGAACTATTATTTCCACCCTCTTTGCTGTAGTTGTTGCAGGCGGCTCTTATCTGATGGGCGGCTTCGGCAGACTTTACGGCTCCGCTGACGAGGCTGTGGCTGCCGAGACGGGCAGGACATTCATTGAGGCGGGCGCAAACGGCAAGCTCAAGTATGACTCCATCGTTCCTGCAATGCTTCACGACGCTCTTCCCGAGATACTTATCGGTATCGTTGTGGTGCTGGTGCTTTCGGCTTCCATGTCCACCCTTTCCTCGCTGGTGCTCACATCAAGCTCCACCCTCACCATCGACCTTATCAAGCCTGCTGTAAAGGGCGGCATGGACGACAAGAAGCAGGTGCTTACCATGCGCGTGCTTATTGCAGCATTCCTTGTTCTTTCAGTTGTCATAGCTCTTAACCCCAACACCTACATAAGCACACTGATGTCCATCTCCTGGGGCGCGCTGGCAGGTGCATTCCTTGCTCCCTTTATGTACGGTCTTTTCTCAAAGAAGATAACAAAGGCGGCTGTCTGGACGAGCTTTGTTACGGGCGTGGGCATTACCGTTATACATATGGTGATTTTCAGTCTGGGTCTTTTCCCCGAGGCTACAAAGGCTGCGGCTTCCTTAAAGCTCAATATGGCTTCGCCTATCAATGCAGGCGCTATTGCTATGATAGTGGGTCTTATCGTTGTTCCTCTTGTAAGCTCCTTTACCAAGGTGAAGGACACAGAATATGTGGACAAGCTCTTTGAGGAATGCGGCAAGGACGCAGGCTGAGCCTGCGTGCACTCGTTCTGCAGTGTGTTTTTGTGTCTTGCTATAGATGTGGGGATATAAAGATGTTTTCACGATCGTGTTAATTACAAATACAGCGGATAAATGATAAAGCTGCCACAGGAAATCGCTCAAAGCGATACTGCGGCAGCTTTTTGTATGGCAGGCTGATAAGCCGCGATACGGGAAGCGATGATATTCGTCGGGTCCATTCCGTTCGTCCGTGGTACGAGTAGCCGTCAGAGGCAAGCAGACTTATTTCGCATCGATCCGCTCAAACATAACCGTTGTAGCAAGCATTCCTCTTGTCAGAGGAAGCAGCCATCCGCTTTCGCAGAGTTCTCGCATAACGTCAGAGGTTTCCCGGAGTATTTCCCCCGGTGCGACCTTTTCAGCATATTCAAGCAGATGATTTGGGGTATGCTCCGCCATAATACGCCTGATCCCGTCAAGTCTGACAAGAGCCTGACTGCATATTTCCTGCGCCACAGGAACGATCAGATCACCCAACCCGGAAGTCTGTTCCGCGGTGAGACACGGGAAATTGGGCTTTATTCCTGTATCTGTTTTGATCGCAAAATTATTATTCAGAAGCTCCGCACAAATCAGCTTGTCACTTTCGGAAACCGGCTGCTCTGTCAGCAGATCGATGAGCATAGTTTCGTGCAGCTTGTTCATTTTCAGACAAACAGGGTCCCCGTTCACATCAACATCCCACAGTACAATATCCGCCTTTTCGGAGTCATCACGTCTTCCGGTGCGGAACATATAGATATCATGATACTCGCTTTTCTCCGAAAGCCAGCGATAGCCCTTTTGTCCGAATTTATCCTCGGGATAGCTGTCCCAGTCACCGAAGGGAAGCTTTTCCTGCAAAAAATCAATATATGCAAGGTGCAAAAGCTGCGAAACAAGAAACCACTTCATGGAATTGAGCGGCATATCACTGCCGTAAAAGCCGACAGCACGCACATCATCAATTGAACTGTCAATAAAACTCCTTATCAACTCAGCTGTTTCATGTATCGAAGCCTTATGATCTTCATATATTTCATTCATCATTTTCTGCGTCACAATGACAACATTGCTGAGGTAATATCCGTTTTTCTCAAGCAGAAGCTCATGTTCCAGAAGCTGTGCGATCTCATTTTCAAGATATGCTGTGGGAACACCTGTTTGCAGGCTTATCTGCTCCTCTGTCTGTTTTTCATAATAGCACGCCATCATGATATTCTGCTTCACCCTGCTTCTGAACATATCATGAAAGACGTTAAATTTTCCCCACGAACGTGATATCAGTTCTACGGGACGGTAGCTTAATTCCCCGAAATTTCTCTCCATAGTTATGCCCTCCTTGATTCGGTTTCTTGATTGGAATAACAGGTATTTCACCATACTTTGCGTCAGCGAAAAGCGAGCCGAAATAGCCTTGACCGAAAGCCCCTCGATATAGTATGCAACCATGACACGGCGGTAATTGGAACTGAGCAGTGACAGTTCTCTTGTAAGAAGTGCGAGCTGTTCGTTCTCCTGTGCCTGCTCTGCAAGACGTTCCCATAGATCGTCCGGCAGACCATCGTCCAGCCGGACAGTATTGTGCTTGTCTTTATTCCGATACCAGCCTTTGAGGATATTGTCGGCGGTGCGCCAGACAAATGCGTAGAATGCCCTTTCATCACGCAGATCTTCAATGCTCTCGCAAAGCGTCAGCAAAATTTCCTGTGACAAGTCCTCGGACTCCTGATAGGAGCTTGTTCGGGACAGACAGTACTGAAAGATCGACTTCGACATCTGAGCAACCTTTTCACGGCGTTCATGGGTATTCATATTCGGCTCTCCTTTCTATGATCTCAGAAGCTTCTGTATATATAGTGCAGAAAATTTCGTTTGGTTAGGGCTTTGGCAAAATTTTTTTTGAAAAGTTTTCCCCAAATGATCATACTATACATCATGCAAGCTGTCAATAAGCAGGCAGATGACAAAAAAGCAAAGACAGCACAGTCGGCTTGACGGTGCTGTCTTTTTGCAGGCTGAGCCTGCGTGCGCTCGTATAGTTTGCTTGGGCGGCAGGCAGATGGCTCGGTAACGTAAGGAATATGTCCGATTTATATGTGCGGCAATATTTTTATAGGATAAAGAATAACGAATAAATTATAAAGTCGGTCAGCTTCGGGGGCGAGCGCCGGGATTGCCCCGTCTGCTGCCCTTGCCCCGGGTGTTTGCTCCTCTGCGGGAATTGTTCTGACGGCGGGGGGCTCTGTCGTCCTCAAAACGCTCGTTTCGTCCCTCATAGGGCTTGACGGTTATTTTCTGACCGTTTATCTTGGTGCCTGCCATTGAATCGAGGATATGCTCCTTGTCGGCTTCGGGCACTTCTACGGTGGTGAAGCGGTCATAGATATCTATCTTGCCGAAGCTCTTTCCGGGCATTCCCGTTGCGTCCACAAGGGCGCCCAGGACGAAATTGGGGGCAAGGCGGTTGGCTCTGCCTGCGGATATTTCAAGCTTGACGGTTTTTGATCGTTCCTTTCCGCTCTTTGGAGCGCTGTCCCTGGGGGCGGTGAAGGCGATATCGGGGATATTTCTTGTCTCGGCGGACAGCTTCATTCCCAGAAGTGCGGCGGCGATCTCCTCGGCGGAGAGGTCGTTTTCGCGCATAAGCCTTGTGACCTCGGAAATGTACTTATCATATTTTCCGCTTTCGCAGCATGAGATTATCTTCTCGCTGACGTGCTCCGACTTGCGCTTTACGATCTCCTCCCTGGTGGGAAGGTCGGCTCTTACGATTTCCGTTTTGATGAACCTGGAAATGTCCCTCAGCTCGTAAAACTGCTTCCTGCCGCTGATTATGGTATAGGCAGCGCCGCTTTTGCCTGCTCTGCCCGTTCTGCCGATACGGTGGATATAATACTCATTATCCTGGGGGAGGTCGTAGTTGAATACTGCGTCTACGTCGTCCACGTCAATTCCTCTTGCGGCTACGTCTGTGGCGATGAGGACGTTTATGGCTCCCGATTTGAAGGCATTGAGGACCTGTGTGCGGCTCTGCTGCTTCATATCTCCGTGAAGTCCCGATGCCTTGAAGCCCTTTGACACAAGTGCGTCGGTAAGCTCGTCCACCATTTTCTTGGTGTTGCAGAATACCATTGACAGGCGGGGCTCATAGGCGATGAGGAGCATTCTCAGGGCATCGGTCTTTCTGCCCATGGGCACCTCGAAATATTTCTGCTCGATGCTGTCTACTGTGCGAGCCTTGCTCTCTACCTTGATGACAACGGGGTCGGTCTGGTACTGCTTTGTGATAGCCATTATGGGAGGGGGCATTGTGGCGGAGAAAAGCACGGTCTGCCGCTCCTCGGGGACGTATTGCAGAATTGTCTCGATATCCTCGCGGAAGCCCATATTGAGCATTTCGTCCGCTTCATCGAGGATTATTGTGCGAAGGTTTTCAAGGCGGAGGGTCTTTCTGCCGATGTGGTCCATCACTCTTCCCGGAGTGCCCACAACGATGTTTGCGCCACGCCTTAATTCGCCTATCTGTCTGTCCATTGCTGCGCCGCCGTACACTGCGCAGGGGCGCACCCAGGGCATATATGCGGCAAATTTCTTTATCTCGTCGCACGCCTGCATCGCAAGCTCTCTGGTGGGGCAGAGAACAAGCACCTGCACGCCCTTGCTGCCCTTTTCAAGCGCTGCTATGGCGGGTATGCCGAAGGCGGCGGTCTTTCCTGTGCCTGTGTTGGACTTTCCTACAAGGTCCCGTCCCTCAAGCATTACGGGAATGGCTTTTGACTGTATTTCTGTGGCTTCGGTAAAGCCCATTTCGGTGACTGCCCGTACTATCTCTTCGGGCAGGTCAAGTTCTGTAAAAAGCATTAAACTATCCTTTCGTTATAACAGTAATTTTTTGATTTATCATACTAAAATATTATTATATCACACAGGATTATGCGATGTCAACAAAGAATAAGGCGGCAAATTGTTAATTTTGTAAAAATTTAGTCGGAATATTTTTAGGCTACAATTGAAATGCGGTGGCTATGCGGGTTTCGGGGAGGATGTAAACAAAATGTTAATTAAATCGATTTCTCCTTGAAAACACTATATATTGTGGTATAATTAAATAGTCGGCACTAAATATTGTGGCGAATTTGCTTAAAAGTTAAGGGAGTAATGAAAATGAACGTTAACGTTACGGGCGGAGAAATTTCCAATGAGGAGCTTGAGGCTTACATCAGGCACGGCGAGGAGAATTACCCCGGGAAAAAGATCGTGGGCATTGATATCGCTCTTGACGGCGATTTCGTCGATCTGAATTATTATTTTGAAAGCGTTCCCTTTGACCGAATAAGAAGAATTACGGGCTATCTTGTGGGCACTCTTGACCGCTTCAACGACGCTAAGCGAGCTGAGGTCATGGACAGGGTCAAGCACGGAAGCTGCTGAATTTGAATATATTTTTATGAGCCGGTGCGGTTTTATGCATCGGCTCTTTTATTTTTGGAATATATGTGCTGATTTTACAAATCGGGCTGCTTGTTTTTGGTTATTCAGATGAATTTGTATTGAAATGGCACTTTTGTGCTGAAATGTATTGACAAATTGAGACAAATGTGCTATAATATGAATACTGATATGGCTATGGGGAAAAATATAAGGAGATGTTTTAGCACTCGTATCTTGCAAGTGTTAGCACTCATACAACGAGACTGCTAAATTTCACCGTTTTTTCACAATACGGATATTGTATTATCATAATAGGGGGGTATTATTATACTCGTAAACGGAAGATACCGAGATGATGCGGTACAGATACCCCGTTTATACAAATCACACCATCTCGAAGCAGCTCCTTTCAGAAGCAGGCTTCCTATATTTTGAAAGAAGGTAATTTTATGTACGGTTTAACTCCCTTTGAAAGAGCTTTTGGCATTTTTGATCCCTTTGCTGATCTTGACAGCGGCTTTGTAAAGGACGGTCAGAGGTTCAGCGCCTGCCGCACGGATATCCGCGAGGACGATGACAAGTTCGTTATGGAGTCCGAGCTTCCCGGCTTTGACAAGAAGGATATCTCCATTGACATCTCCGGTTCGAGCCTGACATTGAAAGCCGAACATTCCGAGAATACTGACGAGAAGAACGGCAAGTATATCCGCCGCGAACGCACCTTCGGCTCATATCAGAGAAGCTTCGACATTTCGGGCATCGACACCGAGCACATCACCGCCGATTACAAGAACGGTATCCTTATCATGACCCTGCCCAAGAAGAAGCCCGATGTTCCTGTTACACGCAGGCTGGAAATTCAGTAATGCGCATCGCGGTCGTAAGGAGAACATCTCCACAGGTTAAAAACAGGCGGAGCGCACAGGCTCCCCATTATCGGAAAGAGGGTAATTTTATGTATGGTTTAACTCCTTTTGAAAAAGCTTTTGGCGTTTTTGACCCCTTTGCAGACTTTGAGAAGGACGGCAAGCGGATAAGCGCCTGCCGCACCGATATCCGCGAGGAGGACGACAGGTACGTTATGGAATCCGAGCTTCCCGGCTTCGACAAGCAGGATATCTCCATTGATATCACAGGTTCGAGCCTGACATTGAAAGCCGAGCATTCCGAAAATAATGACGAGAAGGACAAAAACGGCAGGTATATCCGCCGCGAGCGCACCTTCGGCTCATATCAGAGAAGCTTCGACATTTCGGGCATCGACGCAGACCACATCAGCGCCGATTACAAGAACGGTATCCTTATTATGATACTGCCCAAGAAGCAGCCCGATGTTCCCGTTTCACGGAGGCTTGAGATACAATAATTCGCTTTTCGGGAGGGGATATCCTCTCTAGTATAAAATTGAATTCCCGGAAAGACGTTCGGCTTCGTCGGACAGCTTCTGCCCCATGGGTCGGACGCCTTTCTGTTTACATATATTATATATTTTACCTGCTCATTCCAATGCGAATTGTGCATTATGATGAAAATACAGTGATTTACGCAAAAACACTTGATTTTTTTAGTGAACGTGGTAAAATATATTTAGCACTCAATAAATAAGAGTGCTAACACATCAAGCGTTTGACTGCTAAATTTGCTTAGCAGCTACTTATAGGAAGGAGTTTTTTAGTTATGAAAATCAAGCCACTTGCAGACAGAGTTGTTATTAAGATGACTGAGGCTGAGGAGACCACCAAGAGCGGTATCATTCTCACAGGCAATGCCAAGGAGAAGCCCCAGATCGCTGAGATCGTTGAGGTTGGCCCCGGCGGTATGGTTGACGGCAATGAGGTAAAGATGGAGCTTAAAGTCGGTCAGAAGGTCCTCGCTTCCAAGTATGCGGGCACTGAGGTAAAGCTTGACGGCGTTGAGTACACTATTCTCCGTCAGTCCGACATTCTCGCAGTTGTTGAATAAGAAACATTCTAAATTTATTGGAGGTACATTACAATGGCTAAGGATATTATTTACGGCGAAGACGCCCGCAAGTCTTTACAGGCAGGCATTGACAAGCTTGCAAATACAGTTAAGATAACTCTCGGTCCCAAGGGCAGAAATGTTGTTCTTGACAGAAAGTTCGGCGCTCCTCTTATCACCAACGACGGCGTTACAATTGCCAAGGAGATCGAGCTTGACGACGCTTTCGAGAATATGGGCGCTCAGCTGGTCAAGGAGGTTGCTACCAAGACAAATGACGCTGCAGGCGACGGTACAACTACCGCTACTCTTCTCGCTCAGGCTCTTATCAGAGAGGGTATGAAGAACATCGCTGCAGGCGCTAATCCCATGATAGTTAAGAAGGGCATGGCTAAGGCTGTTGATGCTGCTGTTGAGGCTATCAAGACAAACTCCAAGGATATTGAAGGCTCTGCTGATATCGAGAGAGTTGCTACCGTTTCTTCCGCTGATGAGAAGGTGGGCAAGCTCATTGCAGAGGCTATGGAGAAGGTCACTTCCGACGGCGTTATCACTATTGAGGAGTCCAAGACTGCTGAGACTTACTCCGAGGTAGTTGAGGGTATGCAGTTCGACAGAGGCTACATCACTCCTTACATGGTTACAGATACCGACAAGATGGAAGCTGTTATTGACGACGCTTACATTCTTATCACCGACAAGAAGATATCCTCCATTCAGGAGCTCCTTCCTCTTCTTGAGCAGATCGTTAAGAGCGGCAAGAAGCTTGTGATCATTGCTGAGGACATCGAGGGCGAGGCTCTCTCCACTCTTATCGTTAACAAGCTCCGCGGCACATTCACCTGTGTTGCTGTTAAGGCTCCCGGCTTCGGCGACAGAAGAAAGGAAATGCTCCAGGATATCGCTATCCTCACAGGCGGTCAGGTAATTTCCGAGGAGATCGGTCTTGAGCTCAAGGATACTGAGGTTTCTCAGCTGGGTCGTGCTAAGCAGGTCAAGGTTACAAAGGAAAACACCATTATCGTTGACGGTCAGGGCAGCAAGTCCGAGATCAAGGACAGAATAAATCAGATCAAGTCTCAGATAGAGGTAACTACCTCCGAGTTCGACAAGGAAAAGCTCCAGGAGAGACTTGCTAAGCTTTCCGGCGGCGTTGCTGTTATCAAGGTAGGCGCTGCTACTGAGGTTGAGATGAAGGAGAAGAAGCTCCGCATCGAGGACGCTCTTGCTGCTACCAAGGCTGCTGTTGAAGAGGGTATCGTTGCAGGCGGCGGAACTGCTCTTATCAATGCTATGCCCGCTGTTTCCAAGCTCACTGCTTCGCTTTCCGGCGATGAAAAGACAGGCGCTCAGATAGTTCTCAAGGCTCTTGAGGAACCTGTTCGCCAGATCGCTGCAAATGCAGGTCTTGAAGGCTCTGTTATCATTGATAAGATCGTTCGCTCCAGAAAGGTCGGCTACGGCTTCGACGCTTACAGCGAGACTTATGTTGATATGATCCCTGCAGGTATCGTTGATCCTACCAAGGTTACACGCTCTGCTCTCCAGAATGCTGCTTCCGTTGCTGCTATGGTTCTTACCACAGAGTCTCTGGTTGCTGACATCAAGGAGCCCGCTACTGCTCCTGCTCCCGGTGCCGGTATGGACGGCGGTATGTACTAATACCGATATTCTTTATAATAAATGTTTTTCGCCGTACAGGAGGTTTCCTGTACGGCGATTTTGTATTTATTGGAAAAAGTTTGAGGGTATCAAGTGATATATGGGGACACAAAAAGTTAGCGGGGGCGGAAGCTTCGTCTTCGAAATGCTGTCGTGAAAAAAATCGGGGCTTTTCGCCCCGATAATTTATACTCTTTTTGTAGGTCTTGTGGCTGCCTTTACCTCCATAATGCCGTCCTCGCTGTAGAAGAATACTGTTCTGCCGAAATTCAGACCCGTTTCTTCGGCGATTATGGGGATATTATATGTCCCGAGCACCTTCTTTACCGCTTCGATATTTCGCTCGCCGATGTTGAATACGGAGGAGGTGGTGCTGAACATCTGGGCGCCTCCTGCTATTTTTGCGGTGAGACGGTATTTTTTTGCGCCCATTGCCACCATTTTCTGTATAAGCTCGGTTATGCCTGTGTCGGCGTATCTTCTCATATTGTCTGCGGCTGCTCCTGCGTCCTTGCTCCAGGGCAGCATTATATGAGCCAAGCCCGCAATTTTCAGCTCTGCGTCATAGAGGCAGATGCCTATGCAGGAGCCTAATGCATATGTCGCCAGAACTTCGGGACTTTTTACCACATTAAGATCTGCTATACCAATGTTTACCATTTTACGTTACACTCCCCACAGCGGTATTTCCGCATGATTTCATTTTCCCGAAAAAAGCCTTTATCACGCTTTATACTTCTATTCCAAGCTTGGAAAACAGTGTTTCGAGAGATGAAAGCTCGGGAACGAGGATCATATTGCTCTTGATCTCGCTGCTGTCGCCGCCTGAGGGGGAGTCGCCGAAGATGAAGCTGTCGTCGATAAACAGCACGCTGTTGCCTATCTGGGCAAATTCTACGGCGGGCACTGCAAGTATGGCTCCTGCCATATCTATGCTTATGGTGGGAACGGAAATGTCTATCGTAAGCCCTGTGAGGGAGGATATGGCGTTTACATAGGAGCCTGCAAGGATATTTCCTATCTCCTGGATAAAGGAGATGTCCATTTCGTCAAGCTCGGTAAGGTCATTTATCTGCTTGCCGAAAACGGAGTTCAGCATTGAATTTGCAAAGTTTTTCTGGAGCACATAGAGCATCATTCCGTTGATGTCACCTTTAAGTCCCACGAGCATTCCCAGAACTACGTTTTCGGGGCCGCCCAGGTACTCCACGGACTCGTTGAAGTCAAGGAGCTTTACGGTGGGGACGGATATATCTATTGCCTGGCTAAGCATCTGGGAAAGTGAGCTGGCTGCGTTTCCCTGACCGATGTTGCCTATTTCTCTGAGCACGTCAAAATGCATTGCGCTCAGCTGTTCCATATTCTGAAGTGACATAATATCACTGCCTTTCTATCGGTTTTATGCGGTTATCCTCTCAGATTGTTGACAAGGTTATTCAGCTCATCGTGGAGCTTTACCATATTTACATTAAGCTGGAAGGCTCTCTGATACTCGATGACCTTTGTCATTTCGGTCGCCACGCTGGTTCCCGAGGCTTCCATATAGCCCTGCTTTTTCTTGATGGTATCGTCTGCGATGGCTTCGCCGCTGGAGCCTGTATTTATGTAATAATTGTCTCCGAACTGGTCGAGTCCGTAGGGGTTTTCAAAGCGGTAGGTGCCTATCTGAGGGATAAGCTCCGTATATTCTATCTGCATATCCTCGTTAAAGGGGACGGTTATGCGGTTGCCCTCGTAATCGAGGACAAAGCTGCCCTTGCTGTCGCAGAGCTGCCAGGTGCCGTTTCCGTCGATATCGGTGATGTAGAATGCGCCGTCCTTGGTATAGGCGGTATTGCCCGAGGGGGTCTCTACGGCGAAAAAGCCTTCGTCAAGGGCTGCAAAATCAAGGTCGCGCTCGGTATGTCTCAGGGTGGACTGCTCAAACATAAGGTCGGTCTTATCCACCTTTACGCCGTGTCCTGTCTGGACTTCCTCGATATTATTGTTGCGCTTTGTATATACAAGGTCTGCAAAGGAGGGGCGGGACGCCTTGAAACCGTAGGTATTTACGTTTGCAAGGTTATTTCCCGTTATGTCCATGCCCATCTGATTGCTTATTACGCCTGTGGTGGCGGTGAAAAATCCTATCCTGCCCATTTATTTATCATTCCTTTCAGAAAGGTATCACACCTTCATAAGATTGTTTGCGGCAAGCTGATTTACGGAGTTTATTATCTGCAGAGCCTGTGAATTTGCTCTGAAAAGGGCATTGGCGTCTATTGCCTTCGCCATTTCTGCGGCAACGTTCACATTGGAGCGCTCGTACCAGCCCTGTCTTATGCGGTAGACCATTCCCTCGGGGATATTGCCCCAGGGGGTGTCCTCGTAGGGGCGGATAAGGTTGGTATCCACCTTTTCGACGTCCGAGTCATCGGGGAGAAATGTAAGCGCAAGCTGTATCTCTCTGCCGTCCTCTACCTGTATAAGACCGTCCTCTCTGACGGTGAAGTTTGCAGTGCCCAGCTGTATCGGGTCGCCGTTATCGTCTATAACTCTGCCTGCGGAGCCCAGGGCAAGGTATCCCTCGTTGTCGATATTGAACTGACCGTTTCGGGTGAGAAGCACTTCTCCCGAGTTTCTCCGCTGAATGTTGAAATACACAGAGCCCATCACAGCCATATCAAGACGGGAATTTGTCTGCTCGAAGGTGCCCGACTCAAGGGAGGTCTTGGTCTCAAGCAGGGTCCTGTAACGGATAGTGCCCGTTTTGCTGCGCTCTCCGTTTGCAAGGAGCAGGAGATTATCGTGGAATGTGGTGGGGATAGCTGCGTCGGACTTGTAGCCTGCTGTATTTACATTCGAGAGATTGTTGGTTATTACGTTTAATATTCTTTCCTCGTTCAGTATTCCGTTGACGGAGGTGTAATATCCTCTGAGCATTGCTTTTACCGCCTTTCCGATGGTATGTCCATCATATATGATGGTCAGTCCATCATATATCCGGAAATTTTTTCTCTGAGCTTGTCCACCGCTTTGGTGTGTATCTGGCATACTCTTGACTCGGATATGCCAAGCACCTTTGCGATCTCGGAATATTTAAGCTTTTCGTAGTAATAAAGGGTTATGACCGTTCTTTCCTTGTCCTTGAGGCTGTCTATCGCCTGCACGAGCTGGGACCTTCTTTCCGAGAGAATGAGCTGTGCTTCTGCCTCGCTTTCTCCCGTATCGTCTGCCATATCAAAGCCGTCGAAGAGAAGCTCTTCAAAGGAAAGGGTTGACGCTGCTGCCGATCTGGACAGGAAGCTGTCAAGCTTTTCGGTGGTTATACCCAGCCTTGCGGCGATCTCCTCACGGGTGGGCTCGCGGTCAAGCTCGGTATACAGCACCGAATATACGCTGTCATAGTCACGTATGAATTTCCGCACGCCTCTCGGAACGCTGTCCTGCCTGCGGATATAATCTATTATCGCACCCCGCACCTTTATGGAGGCGTAGGTGTCGAATTTGACGTTCTTTTTGGGGTCGAAGCTGTCCACTGCGTTCATAAGGGCAAGGACTGCCTCGTTTGAGATGTCGTCATCATCTGCGTAGCGGCGGTACATATTTCTTGTGGAGAGCACCGCATAGCGGACGATATGCATACTCCGCATTACTATCTCGTTGCGGAGAGCTTTGTCGGGGGTCTGCTTGTATCTGTCAAACAGCTCCGATATATCGGTTTTTATCTCCGCCGTATTTTCAGCATACACATCAGACACCGCCTTTCGTTATATGCTAATGTTGCCCACAGCCTGTATCTGGACGGTGTTGTCTATCTCATTGAAGGAAAGCACCGTTACATTGGGGATAAACTGGTCTACAAGCTTTTTGAAGTAGATGCGGACAATGGGAGAGGTGAGCACGATGGGGGAGGGCACCACGTCCTTTATCTTTTCTATCTGGGCGTTCAGGGAAGCGATAAGCGCCTGGATGGACTGGGGGTCCATTGCAAGATAGGAGCCCTGCTCGGACTTCTTTACCGAGGAAACTATCTTATTTTCGGTCTCGGTGTCGAGAGTTATGACTCTTATCTGACCGCCGTCGGAAAAGCGTCTGGTGATGGTCCTCTTGAGCGCCTGACGGACGTACTCGTTGGTTATATCAAGGTCCTTCATATTGTGCTGGTTGTCCGCAAGGGTCTCGAGAATGGTCTGGAGGTCTCTTATGGGCACGTTTTCCTTGAGGAGCATACAAAGCTCCTTCTGGAGATATGCCACAGGCACAACGTTCGGGACGATGTCCTCAACAATGGAGGGGTTTGTCTCCTTCAGCTTGTCAAGCATTGTTTTAACGTCCTGACGGCTGAGAAGCTCGTGGGCGTGGTTTTTGATGACCTCGGAAAGGTGGGTTATCATTACCGAGGTGGGGTCTATGAGGGTGTAGCCCGCTATCTCGGCACGGAGCTTGTTCTCCTCGCTTATCCACTTGGCAGGGATATTGAAGGCAGGCTCGATGGTGTCGATGCCGTCCACCTCACGGGTAACGTTTCCGCTGTCGAGAGCAAGGTAATGGTCCATAAGTATCTCGCCCTCGGCGACGGTCTCGCCCTTTATCTTTATAACATACTGATTTGGGTTGATGTGCTGGTTGTCCCTCATTCGGATAGAGGGGAAGACCATACCCATATCAATGGCAAACTGCTTTCGGAAGATGACAACTCGCTCGATGAAGGTTCCGCCTGCGGACTCGTCTGCAAGGGGGATAAGTGAATAGCCGAACTCCATTTCGATAGGCTCAACATTCAGAAGCTTATAAACGTTGTCAATGTCCTTGTAGTATTCCATTTCGGAAATAGCGTCCTGATTTTCAGCCATTTCCTTTGCCTGCTCCTCTGCCTCCTGCTCCTCGGTTTTCATGGAGCGTGAAAGTCCCACGCTCAGAGCGATGAGAGCACTGCCCAGCACGAAAAGGGTGATGGTGGGGAAGCCGGGGATAAAGCCCATTACGAACATTACAAGACCTGCAATGAAGGGAACTCTGGGCTGGGAAGTAAACTGACCGATAACGTCGCTGTTGAGGGATTCCTCGGAAGCGGCGCGGGTAACTATCATACCCATTGAAATGGATATGAGAAGGGAGGGTATCTGTGAGCAGAGACCGTCTCCCACGGTGGCGATGGAGTAGGTGGAAAGGACGGTCATGAAGTCCATTCCGCCGAACACGAGACCCATTACCGCTCCGCCCAGCAGGTTCACGATAGCTGCAACGATGGAGAAGGTTGCGTCTCCCTTGACGAACTTGGCAGCACCGTCCATTGCTCCGAAGAAGTCAGACTCCCTCTGGACCTTGTCGCGGCGTTTTTTGGCTTCCTTGTCGTCAATTATGCCCTGATTAAGGTCGGCGTCTATAGCCATCTGCTTACCGGGCATAGCGTCAAGGGTAAATCGGGCTGTTACCTCGGCAACTCGCTCCGCGCCCTTGGTGATGACCACCATCTGCACTACAGTAATGAGGATAAACACGATAAATCCCACTACTGCATTGCCGCCCATTACAAAGGTGCCGAAGGCTTTTACTATCTCGCCCGCATAGCCCTTGTTCATAAGGATAGAACGGGTGGAGGATATGTTAAGTCCCAGTCGGAATACTGTTGTTATGAGCAGCAGCGACGGGAATATGGAAAACTCAAGTGATTCCTTTATGTACATCGTTGTGAGGAGAATGTACACCGACAGGGCGATGTTTACCGCAAAAAGCAGGTCAAGGAGCCATGTGGGAAGAGGAATAACGATGAGAAATACAGCGAGAATGACAAATACCGTTACGATATTCTTGCCTACTATTTTCTTCAAAAAATCCACTTAGGTATTGCCGCCCTCCTTAGTAAAGTCCTTTAATAATTAAAAGGCGCCGACGATTTATTTTCGGGTAATATCCCCTTGGGGACAGGTTTCTTTTTAAGGTTATACACGAACCAGAGGACATCTGCCGCCGCCTGATAAAATTCTGCGGGTATCTCTCTGCCCACCTCCACCTTTTCGTAGATACCTCTTGCCAGAGGCTTGTTTTCCACGGTGGGGACGTCGTGTTCTGCGGCAACGTCCGCAATGCGGAGAGCCGCTAAGTCCTTTCCCTTGGCAATGACCACGGGAGCGGAGTTTTTCTCGGGATCGTATTTCAGAGCCACAGCAAAGTGGGTAGGGTTACGGATAATAACGTCCGCCTCGGGGACTGCCTGCATCATTCGCTGAGTTGCCAGCTGCTGCTGAATTGCACGGCGTTTTCCCTTGATCTTGGGATCTCCTTCCATCTGCTTGTACTCGTCCTTGACCTCCTGCTTTGTCATTTTCAGGTCATTTTCAAAGGAATAGCGCTGGAACATAAAGTCCACAGCCGCCACCGCCACGAAGATCATTCCCAGAGTCATTACGATGGAGAATATAGTCTCAGCGATGTAAACAACGCTGCTTATGGGCTCAACATTCATCAGTCTGACTATCTCGGGCAGCCTGTCCTTTATTTCGCTGTAGACCACCACGATAAGCAGTATCATTTTTATGAGAGATTTGGCAAGCTCGAAAAGTCCCTTGAGGGAGAACATTTTCTTTATGCCGTTTATGGGATTTAGCTTATCCAGCTTGAATTTCAGATTTTCAAAGGTAATGAGAAATTTAGTCTGGATACCTGTTGAAGCAATGGCAGTAAGAAAGGAAACTGCCAGAAGAGCGCCTGTTGTGACAAAGAATATCACTGCCACATCAATTATAAGCCCTCTTGCAAAGCTTTCGGCGCCGATATATTTTACATCACCGATGCCCTCTCCCGCCATAGAAAAATACTTTTTCATAAAGTCTCCCAGACGGGAAAAAGCGCTTGGAGCGGTGATCCTCAGCACGAAAAATGAAAGAAACAGGGAGCATACCACAGCCACGTCCTGACTTTTAAGGACCTGACCCTTTTTACGGGCGTCACGCCGCTTTTTTTCGGTGGCTTCTTCGGTTTTCTCCTCGCCGTTTTCGTTCTCAGCCATTTAACCACCAGCCTTTTTAACGAGAACAGGTTTATGTGAAAATAAGTGGAAGCATTTCCCGGCAGGTGCCCAGCATTTTGTCGGTATAGTCCGCGATAAACTCGCTCATGGGGGAGGTTATGGCAAAAAGGACTATGAAGCCAACTATTGTCTTGAGCTGGATATTGACCACGATGATCTGTATCTGCGGAACGGTCTTCATCAGTATGCCTATACAAAATTCCACGATAAGCTCGGCGGCTATCACGGGCATTGCAAGCTGCATCATAAGCACAAGTATCTGTGAAAACATTGATACTACGGTCCAGCCCAGGTCGGGTGATATGTGACCTCCGCCCAGAGGAATGATCTCGAAGGAGTCCACAAAAATGCGTATCAGCGTAAGATGAGCGTTGGCAGCAAAGAAATACAGGTACATAAAATATCCCATATATGAGCCGTACATTGACATCTGGATACGTGTGGAGGGGTCAAAGACCTTTGCCATACCCAGACCTGCCTGGGCGTCCATTATATCGCCTGCCATATATATCATATAGACGAACAGGTCGCAGATGAAGCCCAGCACCATGCCTATGAAAAGCTCAGCCGCAAAGCTCAGAACATACTGTCCCACCGTATCTCCTGCGTCAAATTCCATAGGAGGAAGGACGAGCGCTACGATATATGCCATAAGCAGGGACAGCCCCACTCTCACCCTTGCGGGGATATTGCTTCGTGCGAGAATGGGATTAAAGGAGAAAATGCCAAGTATTCTTGCGAATACCATAAGCTTTATATCAAAATCAGACAGGAGCAGTTCCCAGAAATCCATAAATCAGACCAGCTTTCTGTTGTATGTCAGCCGGAAACGGTCTGGGTGCTGACAGTTCCTATCAAATCGAAAATTTCACGTACAAAGGAATCAACGCTTGAAATGTAAAAGGAAGCAAGGATAAGCAGCAGGAGAGCGACAACTACCACCTTTGGAACAAAGCTGAGAGTCTGCTCGTGTACCTGGGTCGCCGCCTGGATTATGGCGATAACAAGACCTACGAGCATACTGATAAGAAGAAGCGGTCCTGCCAGCTTGAAAATAAGTATCATAGCGTCCTTGAAAACCTGAATAACAGCGTCCTCAGTCACCCTGCAGATTCACTTCCTTTCCGTATGGCGGGGAATATTGCTAAATATTGAAGCCCGAGACAAGAGAGCCTGCCAGCAGCTGCCAGCCGTCCACAAGCACGAACATAAGTATTTTAAATGGCATTGCCACCGTGGAGGGAGGCATCATCATCATACCCAGGGACATAAGCACCGAGGCGACTACCATATCTATCACCAGAAACGGTATAAACAGCAGGAAGCCTATCTGGAAGCCTATTTTTATCTCGCTGAGAATGAATGCGGGAGCAACTATCTTGAAGGGGATAGCCTCGGTAAAGGTCTCATCGTCTGCGGCAGGGTATTCCTCTCCCGAAATGGAAATGAAAAAGGACATGGTTTCATTGGACGTGTTTTTGAGCATCCACTTTTTCAGAGGTACGGAAGCCTGCTGCACCGCTTCGATGGAGGTATATTCCCCGTTTTTGTAGGGAACGTAAGCGACCTCGTTCATCTCCTCCAGCACGGGGGACATTATAAACAGAGTAAGAAACAGCGCAAGACCTATCATTACCTGATTGGGAGGGATCGTCTGGAGTCCCATAGCATTTCTCAGCAGCGAAAAGGAGATGATAATGCGTGTAAAGCAGGTGAGCATTATCAGCAGCGAGGGCGCCAGAGAAATAATAGTCAGAAGAATGATAAGGTCAAGGGTGTTGGAATTATTGTTCAGATCCAGCAGGTCGAGTATACTGTCCGTATCCTCGTCCTCGTGGGTAACAGGCTCGTTGTAGGGGAGAGTGGACTCTGCCTCGGTCACAGCCTGAGCGGGGATAGTGGTCTGAGCTGTTTCGGGAACGGTGGTCGTAACGTTTGATATCTCCGTTTCCATGGGAGTGGTTATGGTCGTTGCCGATGTTACAACGCCGCTTTCCTCGGTGGGGTCTGCTGCGGCATAGGTCACCGCACCTGCAGCGGCCCACATTATCGCAGCAGCGCATATTCCGCCTATGGCGGCAGCTTTCAGCTTTTTCGGGAAAGAGCCGCATATTTTATTTTTCATTATACGCCTCCGCCTTTCACGAATTGCCGCTGTCATCGTCATCGCCGTTTTTGGGGGTGATAAACTCCTTGCCCAGCTTTGCCGCATTGTATTTCAGACATTCGGCAAAGGACTTTCCTGCCATATCGCTATCCTTTGAGGGGGGGCTTTCTATAAGCTCCATATCCTCCTCGGACAGCTCACAGAGCAGATTTATTCCCCCCTGAGAGACTCCGATAAGCAGATTTTTCTTTCCCGCTCTCACCGCCATAACAGACTTATCCTGTCCTACGCCTATGCAGGAGGATATCTTTATGCCCTTGCGGTCTTTTCCGCCTGTAATGCGGGTGTTCAGCCATTTCATAAGGTACAGCACACCCAGCATAAGGGCAATTACACCCAGGAGAGCGAGAACAACGGGAATAATTCCGGTCATTATCGTATCAGCCGATGATCTTCTGAACTGTAGCCAGTATTCTGTCGGGCTTGAAGGGCTTAACGATGAAGTCGAGAGCGCCCAGCTTGATAGCTTCGACTACCATTGACTCCTGACCCATAGCGGAGCACATTACCACCTTTGCGGAGGGGTCGGAAGCCTTGATGTCTCTGAGAGCCTCAATTCCGGTCTTGTTGGGCATAGTGATGTCCATAATTACAAGGTCGGGCTTTTCGGAGGCATAGGTGTTGCAGGCGATCTCGCCGTCAGCAGCCTCGATGATATTGGTATATCCGTTCTTAGTGAGGGTGTCCTTGATCATCATTCGCATGAAAGCGGCGTCGTCTACGAGCATAATCTTCTTGTCCATTGTAATTACTCCTTACCTAAATTATCTAAAAATTTTGATTTGATGATTTCGGTTATTCTTACAGCGAAGTTATCGTCAATAACAACGACGTCTCCCTTTGCAATGAGATGACCGTTAACGATGATATCAACAGGGGAGCCTGCCTGACGTTCAAGCTCGATTATGGTACCCTGAGTGAAATCCAGTATCTCCTTGACCTTTTTGCGGGCAGAGCCTATTTCAACGGTAACGTTGAGAGGAACGCCCATAAGCAGCTTCAGATTGTCATTCTGGTCAGCACTGAGATCCTTGTTATTGTAATTTTCAAAGCTCTGGAGCTGAACTGCCTGAACATTTACCGCGCTGCCCTTCTGCACGGGCTGCATAGGAGGATATCCATAGGGCGGCATACCGTAATATCCGCCGTAGGGCATTGCGCCTGCCATTGGCATACCCTGCTGGGGCATAGCCTGCTGAGCCATTCCCATCTGTGGGGGAACGCCCTGCATACCCATTGCCTGCTGGGGCTGCTGAGCATTGTAGCTCATGTCCGGAGCGGGCTGAGCCATAGGCTGTGGAGCAGGCTGCGGTATGGGCTGAGGAGCTGGCTGAGAGGGAGCACCGCCGTTAAGGAGTGCGTTTATCTCTTCCTGAGAAAGAGTTCCGCCCGAGGAAGCCGCGGGTGCGGGAGCGGGCTCTGAGGCAGCTCCGCCGCTTCCTGCGCCGTTAAGGAGCGCCTGTATCTCATCCTGGCTGAGATTTGAGGAGGGTTCTTCGGCGGGGGCGGGTTCTTCCGCGCCTCCCGAGTAAGCCGCCATCATCTTCTGAGCCATTTCCTTTGCCAGATCTATAGTCATAACGGAAATAAATTCCGAATTTATCACGTTGTCAATGGTAAGCTTGAACCTTATGGCGCAGACATTGTCATCGGGCGGGATACCGTAGGGATTCACACCCGAGGATTCTCTGCTCACCTCCGCCTGAGGGGTGGAAATGTCGATAGGCGTGTTGATAAGCTCGGACAAAGCCGTTGCGGAAGCGCCCATCATCTGGTTCATTACCTCGCACACCGCCGAGATGTTCATCTCGTCGAACTCGAAGTCGTCTGTTACCTCAAGAGGCAGACCCATAAGCTGATTAAGGATAAGCTGAACGTCGTCCTGCTTGAGAACGAGAACATTTTCGCCGCTCACGCCCTGTATGTACTTTATTTTTACGTGAATGGAAGGCTCCAGCTCGGGATATATCATATCCTTGGCCTTTTCGATGGTGACCGTTGGGGTGGTTATCCATACCTTGGCACTGAGCATATTGGATACGGCGGTAGCAGCAGAGCCCATTGTTATATTCATTATTTCGCCTATGGCGTCCTGTTCCGCCTCACCGAAGCCGTCAATAATAACGTTTTCGTCGCTCATTGTTCTACCTCAATTCTTTATATATATTATCGATTTTAACAGCTTTTTTGCTGCCCATGATCCCCAGCTTGCCGTCGTACCAGACGTTTCCGCCGATCTTCAGCTCCACGTTTCGTGTAATGGGAACGTTAAGGGGTATTATATCGTCCACCTGTAAAGTGAGGATATCGTAAAGGTCCACCTGAGTGTCGCAGAGAACGGCTTTGACATCAATATCGGAGTCGCTGAGAGCGCCCATGATATTGCGGCGTCTTTCCTGGTCCTTTTTGGGGTCCTGACGCTGAGTGGGTCTTGCCCACCTGTCGCCGAACTTGTTCATTATCGACTCAAGGTTCATAGCGGGGATACAGAAGGACATAATATTTTTTATATCCTTTATCTCAATCTCCAGCGATACGAGGATTATGACCTCGTCGGGGGGGATAGACTGCATTACTCTGGAATTTGTCTCAACGGCGGTCATAACGGGGTCCATATCTATGTACTGTGACCAGGCGCTTTTCAGAGACTGAGCCATTTTTTCCATAATGCCCTGCATAAGGGTCATTTCTATCTCGGTGAAGTCTCTGTTCACCTCGGAATAAGTGCCGAGACCGCCCATAAGCCTGTCGATTATTGTGAAGGTTATGGGATTTGATATCTGCATGATGCAGTTGGTTTCCATAACGTCCTCATCATGAACGCCCATATTTATAAGGGACATCATAACGTAGTCGGGAAGAGCGTTATTGAACTCGTAATACCGCTGCTCCTCTATCTGCATAACTTCCACCTTGCAGTAAAGTCTCATCAGACCCGTAAGGTAGGAGGACAAAACTCGGGAATAATTCTCGAAAATACTGTCAATGACTTTAAGCTGCTCTTTGGTGAATTTCTTAGGTGTCTTAAAGTCATAATTCTTTACTTTTTTCTCCGACCCCTGCTCCTCGATCTCCTCGAAAGCCTTTGAGCCCTGGGTATTAAAGCTGTTCAGCAGCTCGTCTATCTGTTTCTGAGACAGAACGTCAGCCAATATTTTCACCTTCATTCATAGGGGATTGCTTAATATTGTCACTCGGCAGCCTCTGAGACTGTGACCTCGGGAGGATTGTTTTTCATCTCGTTGAGGCGGTCATTTTTGGAAGAATAGCTGCCGTTGTTCTGAGCGGGCGCTGCGGGAGCAGATTCAGAAGCAGGCTGAGCCGTGCTGCCCTCAGCAACGGTGCCGTCAGCGTCGGAATAGCTTACAAAGCTCTTGCCGAACTCAAGCTCTATAAGCTCCTGCATTACCGCAGGGTCCTCCATGTCGATATCGTTTCGGATAAAGACTATTTCAACTCGTCTGTTCTGACGCTTGCCCTCTTCGGTGTCATTCTCGCTGACGGGGCGGTATTTTCCGTAGCCTGCGGCGGAGAATTTGTCGGGGTCGCAGCAGTCAAGGCTCAGCATATAGTTGATTACCGAGCTTGCACGTCCCGAGGACAATTCCCACTCGTTAGCAGAGGAGCTTGCGCTCTTGGCGGTGTGACCGTTGACCTTGATGGCGAAAACGTGCTTGTCAACGGCTCTGATGCCGTCGCAGATTATTTCAAGTATGTATTTTCCCTCGTCGAGGAGCACGTAGGAGTCGCCGCCGAAGAAAACATTGTCTCTGAATTTCATATAAACGCCGGTGTCCGCCATTTCCACAGAGACCTGATCCTGAAGACCCGCGCTTTCAACGGCTTCGTTTAAGTACATATAGAACTCGTCAAAGTCTATCTCCTGGGAATTTTGTTCCTGTTCCTCGTCCACGTAGACAGCCGAGGGGTCATTATCGGGGTTTGGCTCGTCCACCACAACGTTTATTATCTCGCCCTTTCCTGCGGAAAACGCCTGGGCGATATACTGCCATTTTGCCTCGTCCATAGAGGACATTGAATAAAGCAGCACGAAGAAGCACAGCAGCAGGGTAACAAGGTCGCCGTAGGTATCCATCCAGTTGGCGCCGCCTCCGCCGCCTCCGCCGCTTTTTCTATGTGCCATTGACCCACCTCCGAGGGGTAAGGATACGTCCGTTTTTATGCGCAGGTATCCCTATCTGATATATTATAACATATTTCTTAAAAAAACTCTACTGTAATTCACAATATATTTACAAAATGATATTAAAAGATTTCGGTAAATCTTTGGTTATTTTGTATATTATGCACAATAGAGCAAGGTAAGATGCAAATTATTTAGCTTCTGCTCCTGCCTTTGCCTTGGTTTTGGTGTTCATGGGGAGCATCATTCTGAGCTTTTCCTCAACATATCTGGGGTTAGCGCCAGAGATAATTGCAAGGGTACCCTCTTCAACTATCTGGAGACAGAGCACCTCGCTGTTATGGAGATACTGGAGCTGATTTCCGATAGGAGTAAAGAGAACGTGGGCGAGAAGGCTTCCGTAGAATGTGGTAACGAGAGCGGTAGCCATGGAGCTTCCGAGACTTGCAGCGGAATTGGGGTCGGTGGGGTCCATACGCTTGAGCATACCGATAAGACCGCAGAGGGTTCCGACCATACCGAAGGCGGGAGCAACGCCTGCCGCACGGTTAAAGATAGCGATATTCTGGTCGTGTCTGTCGCAGAGGAAATTGATGGAGTCGTCGAGCATAGACTTTACTTTGTCCGAGTCATTTGCGTCAACGATGAGCATCAGTGCGGATTTCATAAAGGTGTCGGTGCAGGCGTTTGCCTGTTCCTCCAGGGCAAGAATACCCTTCTGACGGGCAGTTTTGCAGTAGTCCACCATCTGCTCTATGTAGCTTTCGGGGTCGTACTTTGGGCTCATTATCGCAAGCTTTAAGAGCTTGCCCATATTTTTCAGTGTACTCATAGGATAGTTTGCGATGACCGCTCCTATGGTGCCTCCCACAACGATGGCGATTGAGGGAATATCTACGAACCATGCCAATTCACCGCCCGAGACCATTCCGTAGAAGGTCATACCCACAGCGATAACAAATCCTATGATCCACGCTATATTCATAACAGCAGCAATTCCTTTCGATGAAAAAATCTATATGTTAGATCCGTTTATCGGATATTTTTTTCCTTTTCAAACTCCATAGTTTTCCGGAGTATCTCGTCCACAGATTCCTTTACAAAATATCTGTGACCGTTCTGCATAGTAACAACGGTATCCGGGGTCTCCTCCACCGTTTCGATGAAGCTTTCATTGACAAGCAGTGTAGTTTCGTTTACGCGGGTAAGCTTTATCATGATCCATTCCCCTTATTTTCTGCAGGCATTGCTCACAGCGCCGCGGCTGTGAGCAGTGTCCTGCTGATATTATGCGTTAAATCATCTCTTGAGATTTACAAGCTCCTCGAGCATGGAGTCGGAGGTGGTGATAATTCTTGCGTTAGCCTGATAGCCTCTCTGAGTTACGATCATATCGGAGAACTCGTTTGCAAGGTTAACGTTTGACATCTCGAGCTTAGAGGACTGTATCTCGCCTGCGCCGGAATCGCCGGGGCGCTTGATATTTGCCTTGCCCGAAGCGGAGCTCTGTGCGAAAGCGGTGTCGCCTATTTCGGTGAGACCCTCAACGTTGTCGAAGGTAGCAAGCTCGATACGAGCGAGAGAACGCATCTCACTGGCATACTGAGCGGTGAGAACGCCGTCAGCGCCGATGGTGAAGCCGTCCAGGTCGGAATACTTGAGGGAGCCGTCGGTCATATCCGCATAGATGGTGTTTCCTCTTGCGTCCTGAGCCTCAAAGCTGTCGGTAATGTCGTTGTAGGTGTATTCTCTGCCGCCATCTTCCCACTGAAGAACGCCGTCAGTCTCAGCCTGCTTGCCTGTTGTCTCGTCGATAACAGGTGTCTTGAGAGTGTAAACATGGCGCTTTGAAAGCTCGCCCTGATCGTTTATAGAGGTGTAGCATCTGTACTCGTAGTAATTGCCGTTATTGTCAACATACAGACCCTTGTCGGTATCGTAAACAACGCCCTGATTATTTACGAACTTGCCGTTAACGCTGTAAAGGATATAGTCCGAACGCACCTGATACTCGGTTCCGGGGGTGGGAGCGTTGTCTGCGCCGCCGTCAGCCTCAAGAGAATCAAGGTATGCCTGTATCATGGTCTTGTCATCGGAGTAAACGCCCTCCGCATCATCGGCTGCGAGTCCGCCGTTATCGGCTTCCAGAGCGGGGTTCATATGGTAGTCATATGCGATCCTCTTGGTATCGTCATAGGGGTCAACGCCCTCGAAGATAACTCCGCCCGAGGTGGTTCCGTCCTCTGCGGTAGTGGGCTTGTACTTGCTTGCCACGTCATCGTATTCGATCTGGCACTCGGGCTTGTAAGCGTCCCATACCAGGTCGTTAACGTTGATGGTGTCGAGAGCATTGGGAGTATCCGCAGGGTCCTTGTCGATCATTTCGGTGGTGGAATATGTACCGCCGTCAATTCTCCATGTGTTCATCGTACCCAGGATAAACTCGTTGTTTGCGTTAACGAGATTGCCCACGGAGTCAATGCCGAAGTTGCCCATTCTGGTGTATGTAACGCTGTTTATCTGACCGTTTCTGTCGAGAGTGCCGCACATAAAGAGACCGTCTCCCGCAATGGCAAGGTCGAGAGTTCTGCCCGTATTCTGGAAGCTGGACATTGACATATCCTTGTCAATGGAAGCCACCTGAACGCCGTAGCCCACCTGAGAGGGGTTGTTGCCCGCATATGTGGAGCGTCCGCCTGTCTCGGTGCGCTGATACTGATAGTAGATATCGGAGAAGGATGTTCTTGAAGCCTTAAAGCCGTAGGTATTGACGTTGGCGATGTTATTACCGATAACGTCCATTCTTGTCTGATGGGATTTAAGACCCGAAACGCCGGAATAAAGTGATCTAACCATTTCAAAAAACTCCTATCGTTTAAATTCGTCAGAGGAATTTCCTCCGTCAATCGGTCGGGAGAATAGCTTTCCGAAAAGGTCCAAGCCGTTTATTTCCTCTGAACGTCAGATTTACATAATAACAGTTGAGTCGATGTTAGTAAAGACATTGCCCTGCATATCGTCAGCGTCAACTGCGGTAATGACCTTGTTGCTGCGGACGCTTACCACAAAAGCAGTTCTGTCCACGATAACGAGAGCGTCGTCCGAGCCCTTGCTTTCAGCCAGCTCAACGCCCTTTGAGAGCCTTTGGAGCTTTTCGCCCGATAAAACATCGATATTGCGCTCATTTATCCTTTCAACAGCATGGCGGGAGAAATTCACGCCTGACATTATCTCAAGCTGCTCTGCGGTGGTGGGAGTGGCGGTGAATGCATTTCCTGCGCCGCTCTGAGCCGCCATAAGGCTTTTGAGTTCTGCCGCAAAGGGACTGTCCGCAGGCTGTGTTTCGGCAGCCTTGGGAGATGATTCCTGCCGTGTCTGCTCGGCAGCCGCTGTGCCTCTCAGCTGCAGATATTCGTTGATAAGCATAGTTTCAGTCCTTTCTTAGAGCCGCATTTACGGATATTCCTTCCGTATATCAGCCCGTATTGAAAATTACTGAGCAGTTTCGGCTTTTCCGTACTGAGTAGCTGCGTGCCAGAGAGCGTACTGTTCAAACTCTTTCATAGCCTTCTTTTCAGCCTCGGTGTATTCCTTAGCATAGTGGCGTATAGCAGTCTCGAAGGGATCGAGCTTGCCCTGGAGCGAACCGTCCACAATGGTGTAATCGCAGATCTCGTCAAGGGTGTATTTACCTGATGTGTAAAGATAGGAAACCTCGGTGGGACCGATGATCTCAACTCTCTGTCTGCCGTCGGCAAATGTGATGACCTCACCGAGACGGCCCTTACCGCACCAGCCTATGTCCGTAACAGCTCTGCCGCTGGGGGAGTAGCAAAGAATGGAGGAGGTGTCGATCTTGGAGTTTACGGAAGTGTTGCCGATAAATCTGATGTCAGTCATATGAGTTCCCACAGCATCAGCGAAAGCCGCTTCAACGGGATATTTGTCCGCATATTTTCTTGAGCTGGAGGGCATTTCTGCAAAAGATGTTTCAGATGTATACTGATAGAGGCTTGTGGACTCCGCATTGTGGTCGGAAACGCTTACAACTCCGGAAGTCTCTCCTCTGTCATAGGAAGAATTTCTGCTCTGAGCGGCATTTGTCTGGGTATTGGTGTTGTAATAAACGCCATTTGTCTGAGAAGCTTCGGGCTGATAATAGTTATTTGTACCTGCCGCAGCTGAGTAAGGAGCGGGGATACGGTCGCTTGAAAGACCCGATGAAGCCGCCTGAGTGTTAACATTTGCGCTCATGTATCTGCTCATATCGCCGAGACGGGAATTTACCTTTGCCGATCTGAACTCAGCGTCAATGGGGGAAGTATCATCGTCCGCAGCATCGTCAAGCATCTTCATAAGAGCATTGTAGGAAGCCTCGGAAGCATAAAGAGTACCTGCTGCCTCGCCTCTGTTGACTGCGCCTGCTTCATATTCCTCTGCCTGAGCCTCTGAAACGTTGTCGGAAGCCTGTTCAGCGGAAGCATTTTCGCTGTTTTCTGTGCTGTCGGTCTCATCGCCGTCCTCTTCGGGGGTGATGACATTGGTGATAGCGGTCATATCGTAGGAGAATTTGTTGTCAAGAGTAACATAGCCGTTGCCGTTCTTGATAATAATGCCTGTTACCTTGCCTGTAACGGTAGCGTCGCCGTCCTTGACCTCAACAGTCTGACCCACAAAGCTTCTGAGCTGAGAGTAAACGGTGCCGTCTACCACGTCGGAAATGCCGTCGGTAGCATAAAGCGAGCCGTTAACAAGTACCTTGCAGCCGTCGCTTGTGACCGTAACGGATTCAACTATTCCCGTGTCGGGAGCGCCTGTGCTTGTCTGAACGGTAACAGCCTTGCCGATAAGGGAAGAAGCATATGTGACCGCATTCTGTTTTGTGAGCTGGGAAATAGCCTCCATCATAGAGTAAGAAGCCATCTGCTGGATAAATTCAGAGTCGCTCATAGCATTGTTGAAATCCTGATTTGACATCTGAGATGTGAGGAGCTTTAAGTAGCCCTCGAAATCAAGGTAGCTTGAGCTGTCGCTGTCTGTAACGTTGGTGTCTATCTCGGTTGTGGAATATTTCGAGTAAACCTTTCCCGTTAAACTGTCCGCGGAAAAGTCGTTTACGCTGATACCCATAGTTTCGCCTCCCTGTTAAAGTTAATGTCCGAAGCGCTTTCATCAGTCTGCTCCGTTGAGTCCGAGCCGGTCTGTCCGCCGAAGGAGAAATGTCTGTCCTGACTGTTTCTGCCGTTCTGAGCGTCACCGTAAAGCTCTCCGTTTCCGAAAGGATCTCCGTCCGGACTGCTGCCGTCAGTCTCGTTTGTCACGATCCTGCTTGTTACCGACAGTTCCTTCAGAGCGATGCCTCTTGAAGCAAGAGCCTCTTCAAGCTCCGAAGCCTTGTTTCCGATAAGCTCTGCCGCCTCCTGTTTTTCGGCGGTGAAGGTTATCTCAAAGCCCTTGTCCGAGCGCCTGATCTTTATCTCAATGCCGCCCAGAGTTTCGGGACTGAGCTTCATTGAAATCTCCCTTTCGGAAAAGCTTTCGCGGAAAATGTCCTTGTAAAGGTCTATCTGACGCATTATCTGACTGGGAACATCTTCGCTCTCCGGAATATTTTCGCCAAGGGGAATGTCTGTAACAGCGCCCTTGTTTTCGGTCTGTTCGGGAATTATCTCCCCGCTTGTGTCAACGGGCAGCTCTTCGTGCCTGTTCACTCTTGCCATAAAGCTCTGCATACCCTGTCTGCCGAAGCCTATGTGACTGTTTTCGGCTGTTTCGGGAGCAGCTTCGGGAACTGTTTCTTTTGCGGAAATGTCCAGCTTGTCGGCAAGCTTTCTGCAAAAGCTTACGATCTCCTCGGGTCCTGCATCGGACAGCTTTTCGTAAGCGGTCTGAAGCTCCTCAAAAGATACATCGTCAGTGCTCTGAGCCTTTGGCTGTTCCGTAATTTCGGGCTGAACGGGGAGCTCGGCGTCTGCCGCCTGTAAGCTGCCTGTTTCGGGATATTCTGCTGTTTCGGGGATCATTGCCGTTACAGCGTCCGCAGATATCACAGCTTCGCTGTCTGCATGGCTGACCATTCCCATATCCTCAAGCGATACCGTCTGCACAGGACGAAACAGTTCTATTCCCTGAATGAGAACAGCTTCATCAGAAGCTTCCTGCTTTTCCGGAATCTTCTTTTCGGGCTTCTTTGCCGAATTTACAACAAGTTCGGTGACTATCCTGACAATATCCTCGGGAGACTTCTCCGACTGAAGGGTCTCGTCCTCAGAAATATCAGCCGCCGCATAAAGCAGCTCTGCAAAAGCCGATCTTTCTTCGGGTGATACCGTTTCCCATAAAGAGTCTGTCTCCTCGGGCAGCCCCTCTCCGTCATACTCGGGAAGGATACGTGCAAGCGTCTCAGCAAACGCCTTTGCGCCCTTTTCCGAGAATATCTCGGGGAGCTTTGTTTCCGTGCTGCCTTTAAGAGCCTCGGAAAGAATATCCGCCGCAGTCATTTCGGGGGGAGCCTCGGTTTCCGTCACTTCGGGAACAAACTGTATCTGAGCTCTTGCCGAATTTGCCATCAGAAACCCCAAAACAGCGTCAAATGAACCGCTCTGAGAGCCGTCCGCCGCCGAAACGGGGTCCATATCGCCTGAGCCGCCGAAAATATTCATCGCCGCCGGAAGCTCCGTGGGCATTGCCGCCATAGCAATTTCGCCCATTTCTGTCAAACCTCCTTTCACAGTAAAATGTATATGTCAAACGCCTGCCGCCGTGCAGAAGAAAACGGCGATATGCATTGTGACCGTTGCTTAAACAGCGTTATCCGCCATAGCCGCCCTTACCGACGCACCGTTCACATATTCTTCGATGAACTGCTCGTCAGCCTTGGCAGCCTTGAAATTATATTCCTCAAGCTGCTTTTCCTCAAGCTTCTCAAGGCTCTTGACCTCCTTTGAGGCCTCTGTTACCACACCCAGCTGCTTTTCCACAGCCGCCTCCAGAGAAGCGATAGAAGCCTTTGTGTCCTCTATCTGAAGTCTGAGAGTGTTGTGGTGTTCCTTGAAGATGAACATCTCCATAGCGGAAATGCCTTTCTGCGCCCTGTAGTTGAAGTCGTCCTGCGCCTCGCGCATTTCCTGCTCCAGAGCGGCTTTCAGTTCCATAGCTTCAATTTTCTGCGCATTTAAGGAAGCAAGACTGTTTTTCTCCTTTTCAAGCACCTGATCCTTGAAATCAAGGAGCTTGTCCAGAGTAAACTGAAATTTCTTCAAAGGAAATTACCTCCTCAAAAAGGCTTAGCTTACCGCTTCCTTCATCATCTTCACCGTTTCCTCGAAGCTGAAAGCCTCGTCGGTGGCTTGCTGAAGGAATGCATTTATCCTGTCGATCTTCCTGAGAGCCTCATCAAGAGCGTGATTTGTGCCCTTTTTGTAGGCTCCGATGGAGACCAGATCGGCATTTGCGTAATAGGTGGCAAGTAGATTTCTCATCTTTGCGGCAGCGTCCCTCTGATCCTTGGGAGCTATCTCCGACATAAGACGTGAAACCGAATCCAGAACCTCGATAGCGGGGTAATGGTTTCTCGCCGCCACCTTTCTTGACAGAATGATGTGACCGTCAATGATACCTCTTACGGTATCGGAAATAGGCTCGTTGGTGTCATCGCCCTCAACGAGCACGGTGTAAACTCCCGTAATGGAGCCGTTTTCGAAGTTGCCCGCCCTCTCGAGGAGCTTGGGCATAGCCGTATATATGGAAGGAGTGTAGCCTCTTGCAATGGGAGCCTCGCCGGTGGCAAGACCTATCTCGCGCTGAGCCATGGCATAACGCGTAAGGGAATCCATCATCAGAAGCACATTCTTGCCCTTGTCCTTGAAATACTCGGCAATGGCAGTGGCGGTCATGGGGCACTTGTTTCTCATCATAGAGGGCTGATCGGAGGTAGCAACTACCAGCACCGACCGTGCCATGCCCTTTGGACCCAGGTCTCTCTGGATAAATTCCAGCACCTCTCTGCCACGCTCGCCCACAAGAGCGATAACGTTGATGTCCGCCTTGACCTCTCGTGCGATCATGCCCAGAAGTGTGGATTTGCCGACGCCCGAGCCTGCGAAAATGCCCATTCTCTGCCCTCTGCCGATAGTCAGCAGTCCGTCGATAGCCTTTACGCCAAAGGGGATAATATCGTGTATTGCAGGACGTGTCAGGGGATTTACGGGCTTTCCCGCAATGGAATAGCTTTCCATGGTCTTGATGGGAGCGCCGCCGTCAATGGGGTCACCCACCGCATTTATGACCCTGCCGATAAGGCAGTCGCCAACGCCGACTTTAAGCTTGTCGCCTGTGTTATCCACCACCGACCCGGGGCCGATACCCTCGATATCGGTATATGGCATAAGCATTACCGTACCGTGGCGGAAGCCCACCACCTCGGCATATATGAACTCGCCCGACCTGCCTTTTTTGTAGATGCGGCAGACATCGCCGATGTTGCACACAGGACCGCTTGCCTCGATGGTCATACCGATGATCTTTTCAATTTTGCCCTGATAGCGGTAAAGCTCAGCCGTTCTCACAGCGTTTCTTACAGCCTTAAAGTCCATCTGCATAACCTCGATCTATGTGTACGGGCAGGAGAACTTATTCCTCCTGCTCCTGCTTATGTGAATTTTTCATGATCTCTTTTAAGAAATCGAGCTGAGTGGGGATAGAAGCGTCAATTATCTCCGAGCCGTTGTCAAGGACCACCGTGCCCGGGGGAGCGTCCAGCGGGTCAAGCTCCTCCACCTCTATCTCGGGAATGAACGGGATAAGGGACTTAACAAATTCCTTGTCCGTAACGAAATTTCTTGAAGCCTCGCCCTGAGCCACAGATATCTTCACATAATCGGAATTTCTGAAGCTCTTTGCGGCATTGGCAGCAATGCGGTCAATGACCTCGGGGTCAGTCTTCACCTCGGAAAGGGTTATCTTTCGCACCATATCGAGAACCGTCTCGCAAAGCTCGTATTCGTGGGAGATGTAGTAGGCTTCCTTTTTCGAATTTATCTCGGAAAGCAGTGCGCCTGCGGTCTCCAGGTACTTCTCGCACTTTTTCAGCGCTTCTTCCTTTCCCGCTTCAAAGCCTGCCTCGAAGCCTTCCTTGCGGGACTTTTCCCTGAGCCGTTCGCATTCCTCCTCGGCGGCGGCAAAGACGGCTTTGGTCTTTGACCTGGCGTCCTCGATCATCTTATCGGCAGAATTTTTACCTGCGGTAACGATCCTTTCGTAATCCTCGTCCATCTTCTTTTTCCGGGCAAGGATAACTTCTTCGGAACGCTTGATAACAGCCTCATTGAAGCGCTTTGTCTCGTCCTCAAGGCGTTTTGCGCGCAGGATCTCCTGTTCCGCGGCGATCTCCTCGGGCGTAGGCTCATGGGCTTGTTCTTCGGCAGCCGGCAGGGGCTTTATCTCCTGCTCGCCCACAGGAACGAGCTTTGAGCTGTCGAAGTTATAAACCTTAGATTTAACGATCTTAAGCAATTATCTCATCATCTCCGCCCTTACCGATAACGATCTCGCCCTCTTCCTCAAGGTGTCTGATAATGCCCACGATACGCTGCTGAGCCTCCTCAACGTCACGCATACGGATATTATGCAGATACTCGATCTCCTGCTGAATGGACTCCTGCATTCTCTGGGGCATATTTGCAAAGAGAGCAGCAGCCACTTCCTCGTTGGAGCCCTTGATGGCGATGGAAAGGTCTTTGGTGTCGCAGTCGCGGATAAATCTCTGAATGGACATAGAGTCGAGAGAGAGGATATCCTCGAACACGAACATTTTCTTCTTGATCTCCTCCACCAGAACAGGGTCTCTGACGGACAGCTCGTCGAAGATGTATTTTTCGGTGGAGCGGTCTACCTTGTTGAGGATATCCGCAACGGTATTGATGCCGCCCACCTCGGTGGTATCCATAGAAACAACGGAAGCGAACTTTCTTTCGAGAGTAGCCTCTATCGCCTTGACGGTGTCGGGGGAAGCGGAGTCCATCTTGGCAATTCTCTCAACTACCTCCACGCGCTTCTCCTTAGGCAGCTCATTGAGCACAGCGGAAGCCTGCTCCGAGGTTGCATAGGAGAGAATGAGGGCAATGGTCTGGGGATACTCGTTCTGAACGATAGCCAGCAGATTTTTGTAATCGGATTTTCTGACGAACTCAAACGCCTTGGACTGCATGGACTTTGTGATCTTGTTCATCAGCTTTGAAGCCACTTCCTCGCCGAAGGCCTTTGTGAGGACGTCTCTTGCGTACTCAACGCCGCCGTCGGTGATGACCTTCTGAGTAAGGCAAAGCTCGTAGAACTCGTTAAGTACCGAGTCCGCCACATTAGCCTCCAGGTAGGGGAGACTTGAAACGTCCAGGGTGAGGGCTTCCACCTCGTCATTGCTCAGATGCTTGTATACTCCTGCGGCATTGTCCGTTCCGAGAGCGGTAATGACCACAGCAGCCTTTTGTCTTGATGTAAGTTCAAGAAGATCGCTCATTTAAAAAACATTCCTTTCGGCTTTAAACAGGGGGAAAGCTGTTACTGCTCGGGAGGGGGCTGGGGAACAGGCTCGCTGCTGCTCTTTTTCTTGGATTTGGGACCTTCCTCCTCCTCGTGCATCCAGCTTCTGAGGAGCTGAGCCACGATCTCGGGGCTTGTGCGGGCAAAATCCGTAAGCTCTCTCCTGATGATGGTCTCCTTGGTTTCCACGCCCGAGTCTGCATTCAGGCTGGGTATATCCACCGCAGGAGAGGTTTCGTCTCCGAGTGAGAAGAAGCTTTCCACCAGAGGCTCTCCGTCTGCGGGAGCGTGCTGTTCGAGAAGAGTTCTCTCGAATGCCTTTCTCTTCTTCTTGCTCTTGGATCTGAGAGAAACGAGTACGATAATAAGGATAAGCAGTATACCCAGAAGGATAGCGCCCAGTATCACAAGCTGGTCAAGCGTGAGACCGAAGAGGAAGGTCTGAGCATCGGCAGGCTCAACCTCGGTGACCTTCTGAAGATTGGTAACGGTAACAACGTCCTGAGCCACTGCGGGATTAACGGTAGCCGCATTTGCAACGAGACTTACTAGGTTCTGCCTTGTTGTATCGGGAAGATAATCGGTGTAGATAAGCACCGAAATGGAAAGACCGTCAATAACATAGCCTGCCTTTTCCACCTGTTCCTTGTAGGTGTTTACAAGGTAGGTGTTGGAAACGGAATTTTCGGTCCATGCTCCGTTGTTGCCGGTATTTCCCTCGGGATAGGTGTCATCGGCATTGGTCTCAACGCCCTGAACGCCGCCTTCAACAACAGTATTGCCGCTTGCCTGCTCGGCGTCGGTGTGCTGGAGCATACCTCTCTCGTCATTGGTGGAGGGGGTGTATCTCGTGTCCTCGGAGACCTTGCTGTCGAAGTTCAGCACCATATTTACAGCCGCCGAAAATCCGTCCTCGCCGTAAGCGGGGATAAGCAGGGCTTCGATCTTCTGACGCAGCTGATTTTCAAGGTCTGTCTTGAATTTAAGCTTTCTTGTTTCCTCGGCAACAACGTCCGCAGGAGTATCCTCGGCTAAGAGAAGAACGCCGTAGTTGTCAACTAAGGTAACGTTTTCCTCTTTGATGCCATAGCTTGTGAGAAGGTAGGTCATACCCTCTATCTGCTCGTTTGTGAGCTTAACTCCATCCTCAAGGTACAATACCGCATAAGCCGACGGCTCCTGCTTGTACGCCTCGATAACGGTATTTTTCTTCTCGGGTATGGTCAGAGTGGCGGTAGCGTCGCGAACGCCCTCAATGGTGGCAAGAATTGCGGAAAGCCTTTCCTCGGCTGCAATACGCTCATACTGCCTTTTTTCCGACTCTGTTGTGAACATACCTACATTGGTCGTGTATGTGCTGTAGTTAATGGAGGACTTGGGGTATTTCTGCATTGCCAGGTTCATAGCAATGGTGTTCTCCGTGCCCTTGGGCACCACGATAGTGCCGCCCGAGCGGAGAGTGCATTCATATCCCGACTCCTCAATAAGCTGGACTATCTCCGCAGCTTCGGAGGTCTCGAGCCCCTCGTAGAGGACAACGTATTCCTTCCTGTTAAGAAGCACAACAGCAACAATGGCGATGATGAGCACCAGCGCAAGACCGCCTATGTAAATGCCCTTGGTTTTACTTGTCTGCCTGCCCCAGTATTCCTTAACAGTGGTTATGGTCTTTTGTACTTTTTCGTTCATTCCCTGTTATTTCCCTTCTTGGAGAGCAGTTACATACTCATCTGCATGATCTGGTCATAGCTCTGCTGGCAGGCGTCCTTGACCGCCACGAAAGTTTCAACGGCTATCTCAGCCTTGGTAAGGTTGTTGTAAATGGTGTGGAGATCGTCTATCTCGCCCATAACGAGACGTGCGGAGTCCTCGTTCACCACCTGCTGGGTCTCGGTAACATCTGTGATGACCTCTCTGAAAACGTCCGCAAAGGAGGGAGAGGCGGTCTTGTTCTTGTCCGCAGCAGCCGTTTCATTCTGAGAAAGAATGTCAAGGGGCGTAATAGCGGAGCTTATAGGAACGATGTACATTTTATCGGATCCTTTCCTTTATATTTCTATATAATATAGTATATCTTATCTTGTCCTGAGATCGGCAGCCTTGGTCATCATAGCCTTGACCACCTCGATAGCAGAGGCATTTGCCTCATACGCACGCTGAGCCGCCATAAGGTCGGTCTGCTCCTTGGTGTTGTCAACGTTTGTGTGATAGATGTAGCCGTCCTCGTCCGCAAGGGGATTGGTGGGGTCATAAACGGGTGTCATAGGAGCGGTGTCGTTAATGACAGCGGTTATCTCAGCGCCTGCCATTCTGTACTTGTCCTGATTTGCCCTGTAGTAAACGCCGCGGCGGTGAGTGGACTCATCTCTTGTGGTGTACTTGTTGAGGATACCCGCAAAATCCTTTTTCTCGCTTATCACCGTAAGCTGGCGGCAGTACGGCTCGCCTGTGGCGGTGTTGTAGGAGTCCTGATTTGCGATATTCTGAGAAATGATGTCCATTCTGAGTCTCTGTGCGGAAAGACCCGAGTGACCTATATCAAGGGAGCTTAAAAATCCCATAGCAATGTTCTCCTTTCGGTATTACTTGCCGATTGCCTGCTATCGGAATTACTTGCCGATAGCCTGCAATCGGAATTACTTTCCGATTGCCCTGCGTATCATAGAATACTGGCTGTTCATATAGTCTATCATAGTCTGGTACTGATATTTCACGTCCACAAGCTCCAGACCCTCTTTTTCAATGTCAACATTGTTGCCGTTCAAAAGCTGGCTGGTGTTGGTCTCATATGTGGTGTTCACCCATACCACATCATCCGAATTGCCGCTTGAAGCATTGCTGCCCGTGACCTCGGCAGTGCCCGAGTCCTTGCTCAGCCTGTCATTGGGGCAGCTCTTGTAGCCGTGATAGGGGCACTTTGACTTCTCCTTGAGTATCAGCCCGAAGCTGACGGTCTTTGCCTTGTAATCGGGGGTAGAGATATTGGCGATGTTGTGGCTGATGACCTGCTGCTTGTACCAGGCGGCGTCAAGACCCTGTTCGGTTATCTTGAAAGCGGCGCTGTCGAAAAGTCCCATATGCGGCGGCTCCTTTCTGTATCAAACGGTTTATCCGAGATAAACACTGTGAATTCGTGATTTGGGTATAGTATACCTGTAGGCACACTTATAGCTAATATAATTATACATCAAAACTCAAGGAATTACAAGAGCAAAAATGAAGTAATTTCCGTTTCGAGTGACAAAAATCTCCTAAAAAATATATTCATTTTCTATAAATTTCACAATTTTCGACACGAATATGGAAAAAACTTCCTATAATGCAAGATAATATATGCAATATGCCTAAAAAATCCTGCCTTATATGAAGATTTATCCCGATATATCCGAAGCATTGTAAACCAAACCTCCTAACAGAAAACGATATCAATTGACTTTCCCCCATTTAACATGGTATAATACCCAAAAACAGTCCTGTCCGTCATAACCGAGCAGCGCTCAGCAGGGGCATACAGCGGATATCAGCCGAGCGGGAGACGGATATGCTCCGAATTAAATAAAAAAGCAGCCGAGGCATTTGCCATAATTGTAAATAATTTATAAAAGTGAAAAAAACGCTTGCAATTTAATTTTGTATGTGATATAATAGAAACGTTCTGAAAACGTCCCGTAACAGGGCGTTGAAACGCTATTACTTTTTCAAGGAGGTGCGGCCCAAATGGCAAAGTGCGATATTTGCGGAAAGGGCGTTACTTTCGGTATTAAGGTTTCCCACTCACATCGTCGTTCCAACAGAACCTGGAAGCCCAATGTAAAGCGTGTAAAAGCTATCGTTGACGGTACTCCCAAGCACATTTACGTGTGCACAAGATGCCTCCGTTCCGGTAAGGTAACACGTGCTGTCTGATTTTCGACGGGAAATCGGCGGACATTTTATAACCGAATTGTACGTACAATAAGGAAGACGCTTCGGCGTCTTTTTTATTTACAAAAATTTAACAAACATATGAGATAAATGAGTTATAATTAGTGTAGGAAATCATCGAAAGGGGCTGACGTTATGAGCATAAACGGAATTGGCAATTACTCCGCATATTCAAATCTCTTCTCGGGAATGTATTCAAAAACCAATACATACAAAAACACCGCCTCCGACCTGCAGGCGCTTATGAAAAGAGTCGATGAGGTCAGGTCCCCCGAATACCGTAAAAAAATAAGATCGCAGCTTGAGGGAGGTACTTCAAAGAACAGCGAGACAGGCACCGTCTCCTCCGAGCTGAAGCTTTCCGAAGCCGCTTCCGACTTAAAGAAAAAGTCAGCGGAGCTGAGCGCTTTGAGCATGAGCGATATAAAGGACAAGGACGTTCTGGTGAAGAAGGTCACTGCCTTTGCTGAAAGCTATAATTCCGCCGTTGACGCTATGGGCAAGTCCGACAGTGTTGACGCGCTCAGAGCAGGTCTTTCCATGACAAATACAGTCAAGACCTATTCTGGAGCTCTTTCGAGAATAGGCGTAAAGGTCGGCAGCGATAATAAGCTCACCGTCAACGAGGAGACTCTCAGGGCAGCTGATGACAACGCCGTATCATCAATGTTCGGCAGCTCCTATTCGCCCGTTGCCCGCGTAGCGGACAAGGCTGAGGACATCGGCAAGGCAGCTGTGAACAAGGCTCAGACCACCGCATTCAGGAGTATGATGTACGGTGATACAGGCTCATCGGGGCTCTACAGCGGCTACAATACCTTTGCAAGCAGCTTCCTGGGCACATTCTTCGATTCCCGCACATAAAAAATATCGCAGGGCTTCCGCACAGTGACGGAAGCCCTTTTTTACTGCATTTTTTCGATGTAAGTGCCTGGGTAGTAATGCTCAAGTATCTCCCTGTAGCCCATTCCCCTGCGGGACAGCTCATCTGCGCCGCAAATGCTCATTCCCACCAGATGACCGCTTCCCTTCACGGTGAAAACCACAGCGTCTCCTTTTTCGCATACCTCAAAGGCAGCGCTGTCCAGGGAGAGCAGCTCCGACAGCCTTCTGCCGCTTAATTCAATGCCGCAAAGCCTTGCGGAAAGCACCGTGCCTGCGTCGGTTGAGGATAAGATCTCTATCCCGTCAAATCCCGCCGCCTCCTCGTACTCGGAGGATATTCGGGCGGCTAACTCGGCTTTTGTAAATTCCCGCCTTGCCTCGGTGCAGTCGGAGGGAACGCTCACAAGGTAGGGATATGCCTTTCCCCAGACATTTTCCGCCGATTCCGTCACCCCCGCGGAGGACAGGTGAAAAACCGCAGCGGCAGGAGCCTCTCCGTACATTATTATCTCGCCCTCGGTAGCCATAGCCGCCGCTTTTACGGCAGCAAGAGCCTCGTCATAATCACTGCCGTATACCGCCCGTGCGTCGGATTCGGAGAGAGCGGTCTGAAATCTTGAGCCGTCATCGGAAATGTGAGCGCCCTTTTCCGTCTCACCCGAAATTATCCGCCTTGCCGCATATGTCCTTGCCGCGCAGACCTGTGCCTTGAGGGCTTCGGCGTCGGGGATAAAGGGCACCTCCTCAAGAACGGCATAAACCGCGTAATCCTCAATATCCATCTCGGTGATCTGACCCGTTGAAGTGCACAGAAGCTTGATTTTTTTCTCATCGGGCAGAATGATGCTCTGCGACGCCTGAACGCTTTCGGGCTTGTCCTCCCGTATGCCGCCTGCCGCCGCAGCAGGCAGAACACATATGACTGCCGCCCAAAAAATCACCGATTTAAAAAAAGATCTCATTATTCTCGTCCTTTCCGATTTATTTTACTCTTGACTATTATGCATATAAAATAATTACAAATTATTAAATTCATACAAATTAACACTTGACAATGGGAAGATTTTATAGTACAATGTAGTTATTGCATTATGTATATGTAATTATCGGTGTTTCTGATAATATATATGCGGAGTTTTGAGGGATAATACATCTCCCGAAGCCCTGCGACTCATTTTACCGCATTATTTTGGCAAAGAAATTTTCAAAAAGATCCCCGACGGGTTATCTGCGAAAGGATTGAACGGATTATGGGCAGAATGAAACAGCTCAGCGCAGAGCAGATGCGCAAAAATGTTGCCAAGGCAAATAAAAGCAGCTTTCTCACCAAAAAAGCATCAATGGGAGTATATCTCATTGTTCTTATCCTTGCGGTGGCAGCCCGCACTATCCAGCTTTTCAGCAATATGAACTTTGATACGGGGCGTTATATTGACCCGTCACCCCTTAAAAATTACCCGGTGATGGTGCTTATCCCTGGCATTATCCTCATAACGGTGATACTTCTTGCAGGAAGCTCCAAGGATAAGGTCATAGGCTCCTGTATCCTTATAAACCCCATGCGTCTGAGATATGACAGGCTCAAGAAGAAGATACCTGCTTCAGCAGGCTACAGTTCACTGCTCATGGCGCTTCTTGTGCTTGCGCAGATAATATTTGACTTTGTGGATATCGTGAATAAGAACAAGGTCATAGTCGAGGGGCTTACCCCCGATGAGGCTGAGGATTACAATATGCTCACAGGCTACACCGTGGGAACTCTCGCGCTTCATTTCCTGATGCTCTTCGTAATGCTCAACTTCATAGCAATGGCAGTCAACATCTTCAAGGGCGAGGGCATCTCCTCGGGCAACTGCGCAGCGCTTACCCTTTACTCAGCCTGGAAGATAGTGGATATGATGACCATAGTTTCGGAAAATGTGGCAGTAAGCCGTTCTTCCGAGCTTCTGTATGAGATCCTTTCCTATATGACCGCAGCGCTGTTCTTCATGAATACAGCCCGCTTCTTCAACGGAATGGAAAAGAAATTCACCCGTTTCTGGATGTGCTTCTTCGGATATGTTTCATCTATCCTGGCGGCAGTATCGGTCATTCCGAGATATATCCTTCTCCTTATCCCCACAGGCTATGAGGAGAGACTTTCAATGAACATTCCCGCTATCTCCGATATCGGAATAGTGTTTATGACCATCACAATGGTTGCAGTGTTCTGGAGCACCTACGTATACCGTGTAATGCCCAGACTCAGCGTAGGCAAGCGCCGCTGGAGCAGAGCGCCTATGAACAAGCAGTATCTGGATATAGAGACTATCGACATAAAGCCTACCGACGATCTGTAAGAATATTTTGGGGCGGCAAGGGGAAATACCATCTCCTTGTGCGCCCTTTTTTAAGGAATTTGTGATTATGAAGCTAAAAAGGATGGCTGCGGCAGCGGCTGCGGCAATGAGCGTGTCACTCAGCGCCTGCGGACTGGATTCGTCCATAGACAATCTCCTGTCGCCGCCGATGATGTCAGAGGAGCAGCAGGAGATATTTTCAGCCCTGACCAAAGCGGCAGGGGAGGAGATATCCCTTGTTTATCCCCGTTCGGGAGCATACCGCTCTGCGTTTGTTTTCTGGGATCTGGATACGGACGGCGAAGATGAAGCTGTAGTTTTCTATAACAGCTTAAACAGCAAGGACAGCAATGTCCGCGTGAATATACTTGACAAAGGCGAAGGCAGCTGGCGGTCGGTATACGACCACGCAGGCGCGGGCACATACATCGAGCAGGTCTTTTTCACCGATCTGGGCAGAACGGGAAATATCCGCATGGCAATAGGCTACGGCTATATGACCCCCACGGAGAAAACGCTGAAGCTCTACAGCCTTGGGGACGGTGTCCTCAATACCGAATATATGGGTACCTACTACAAGACCCTTACCCTTGACCTTGACAAGGACGGCGGAGACGATATCGCCGTAGTAAACTGCAATAACGAAAACCACACCGCCTCTCTGTCCCTTGTCACCGACAGAGGCGATGGCGCAGAGTGCGTCAGCACCGTAGAAATGAGTCCCACCACCGTAGACCTTCCCTCCGTCATCAGCGGATATATCGGAAACGAGACCCCTGCCGTGTTCGCAGACGGACTTCTGGGCAGCGGAAATCTCTCCACCGAGATAATCTACTGCGTAAACGGGGAGCTCAGAAATCCCGCAATGATAGACGGTTCGGAGCTGCCCGCAAGAACAGTGCGTCCCCAGGGACTTTACTGTAAGGATATCGACGGCGACGGCATTGTGGAGATACCCGAGAGAGAAGCCTTCCCGGGCTACAGAGACCGTCAGGACGCCCAGTATATCACCGACTGGAACGTGTTTGAGAACTATACGGTAGTAAAAAAATATTCCTCCCTCACCGACCCCTATCAGGGCTATGCCTTTATGCTGCCCGTAAGGTGGCAGGGGCTTGTGACCTTGAAAAATGACGGCACCACGGGAGAAAAGGTGTTTTACAAATACAACGGCAGCCTTGAGCAGAGCCGACTTGAGCTTATGAGGATAGCGGTGTGCAGCCTAAAAGACTCGGAGCAGAAGCTCAGAGAAGGCTATGTGGCGGTCTCCACCACAGACAGCGCCGTGTATATGGTACGCTACGGCGATATCGAGGACAATCTCCTTCTGACCACAGCAGAGGTCTCCAACAATTTTTATCTTTATTAAGAGGTGTTATATATTTTGAGCAGTAATCAGCAGTCTCAGTGTAAATTCAAGTCGAAAATAGGCGGACAGGCGCTTATCGAGGGCATAATGATGCGTGGGATAGACCTTTCTGCCATGGCTTGCCGCCTGCCCGACGGTACAATAGACGTGGAGACCTGGAAAATAAGAAACGGCAAAAGCGCCCCCTGGTATCTTAAGACCCCCTTTATCCGGGGCTGCTTTAATTTCGTGATATCCCTTGTTGACGGAATGAAATGCACCATGAAGTCCGCCGAGAAGCAGATGACCGACGAGGAGGAAGACGACGAGGAGCCATCTCCCTTTGAGGAATGGCTCAGCAAAACAAGACCTTATAAATGGCTTGAGGCAAAGCTTGAGGGTGAAAACGGCAAAGCGGTGATGAATACGATAATGATCGTGGTATGCGTTGTGGTAATGGCAATAAGCATATGCGCATTCAAGTTCTTCCCCGCACTTCTTTCGGGACTTCTGGGAAAGCTTGGCGCCCCCGACTGGACCAAGACCGTTTCCGAGGGCATAATAAAGATCGCGCTGCTGGTGGGCTATATGTGGCTCATCTCCCATATGAAGGAGATACACACCACCTTCAAATACCACGGAGCCGAGCATAAGACCATAGCCTGCTACGAGGCAGGGCTTGAGCTTACGGTGGAGAATGTAAGAAAGCAGACCCGTTTCCACCCCCGCTGCGGGACCAGCTTCATCTTCCTTGTGGTGCTGCTGAGCATCGCCATAGGAATGTTCCTTCCCTGGGACAACGTGTTTGCGCGGTTCGGACTCCAGCTTCTCATGCTCCCCGTGGAGGCGTCCATCGGCTATGAGCTGATAAAGCTTGCAGGCAGATGCGACAACATCTTCACACGTATAATATCCGCTCCGGGCTTATGGCTCCAGCACATCACCACCTGTGAGCCCGACGACCCCCAGATAGAGGTAGCCATTGCCGCACTCAAACCCTGTATCCCCGACGATAAGAATGACGATCAATGGTAATATTATAGCACATCTGTTCTGAAATGTCAATAGACAAATTGTAAATTTCATCATACACTTACCGCAAGGAGAAGCCTATGACTGTAAACGAACTCAGCGCAAGACTTGACAGCATATTACGGGAAGTGCCCGACAAGGATTTTGACAAAATGTGTCTTATGGAGGATCTCTGCGGAGTGACCCGTGAGCAAATGGCGATATACCCCGACAAGAAGCTTTCCGAAGCTGCCGTAAACGCCGCAGTAAAGGGCGCAAGGCGGAGAGCGGCAGGCTATCCCCTCCAATACATCTTAGGAAAATGGGAATTTTACGGCAGAAGCTTCAAGGTCGGTGAGGGCGTCCTGATACCCCGCCCCGACACCGAAGCCCTGGTTGACGAGACCATAGCAAGGCTTGGAAGGAATAAGCCCCATGGAATACTTGACCTGTGCAGCGGCAGCGGCTGTATCGCCGTCACTCTTGCAAAGGAGCTGCCCGAAAGCTCTGTGTATGCGGTGGAGCTGTCTCCCGAAGCCTTTCCCTATCTTGCGGAGAATGTACGTGCAAACGGCGCAGAGGTGAAGCTGCTCAAAGGCGATGTTATGAACGGAGCGCTGCTTGAGAATTTCCGCATTTCCGAGGAAGAATATCTTGACATCGACTGTATCGTCTCCAACCCCCCCTATCTTACGGACAGGGAGATGGAGGAGCTGCAGCAGGAAGTGACCTTTGAACCCGAAACAGCGCTGTACGGCGGCACAGACGGACTAAAATTCTACCGTGTCATAGCCTGTCTCTGGAAGGAGCTGTTAAAAAAGGACGGACTGATGATATTTGAGATAGGCACCGAGCAGGCGGAGGACGTGAAGAAAATACTCACAGACAACGGCTTTACCGATATTTTTACCGCCAATGATGCCACAGGCGGCATAAGAGTGGCAGGCGGATATCTGAGATAAAAAATACGGCTTTGCAGTTTTAAAGATACTGCAAAGCCGTCAGCTTGTCGAAAAAGTGGAGAAATGAAAAAAGTTGCACAAATAAACACAACACAAAAAGTTTCGCTCAAGCCTTTTCCAAAGGCTTGCGGGGGTCAAGGGGGCTTGTCTTGTGAGCAAGACACATTGCCCCTTGTCGCCCTCCGCAGAGGGCGAAATCTCCTTTATCCTCCAAAAACGGTGCAAGGGGTGAGAAATGCGACAGC